>NZ_BRXS01000010.1 GCF_030159095.1 Roseisolibacter agri | reverse complement strand
CGGTGTGGCTCTATCCGAGCACGAACGGCTTCGTGGCGGAGGCGGGGCTGGCGGGGATCACGAGCGCCACGGTCAACGGCGTGTCGGTCGCGAACGCGCGGCTGACGTCGACGAGCGCCTACTTCCGTGCGGGCACCGGCGGCAGCACGCCGGGCGCCGACCTGACGGCGGTGGAGAGCGCCACCGCCGGCGTCGTCCAGCCGTGATGGTGCGCTAGGCGTCGCGCCGCGCTCGCGACCGGAAGCACGAAGGGGACTGCCGTCAGGCAGTCCCCTTCGTGCTCCGCGCTGGGCTCAGACGCGCACCAGCCAGATGCTCTGCGCCGACGTGGGGGGGCTCGCCTCCGGCGCGTGCCGGAGCGCGAGCGGCATCAGCTCCTCCAGCCAGGAGCGACGCTGCCGCTCCACCCATGAGTTCCACAGCATGATCTCGAAGGTGTGGTTGTACTGCAGGAAGGCGCGCAGCAGGTACGCCTCGTTCCACGCGCGGCCCTGGTACACCCACTCCTTCGGATACTCGAACGGGTAGAACACGTCGTGGACGTGCACGTGCACGCCCTGCGCGAGCCGCGGCAGGATCTCGAAGAAGGCGTAGTTGACGTCGGAGTCCGTCTTCGAGACGTGCGACGAGTCGATGAAGAGCACGTCGCCGCTCTCCAGCGCCGTGAACGTCTCGATCGGCACGTCCTGGAGGTTGGACGTGATCACACGCGCCGACTCGCGGTCCTCCGGCTGCATGAGCCGGTACAGCAGCTCGGGGTACGGCTCGATGAAGGTGCAGGCGACCGAGTCGTCGAGGTGGCTGTTGTTCGTGTCGAGCAGCACGCAGGACGAGTGGCCGGAGCCGACCTCGATCACGCGCTTCGGGCGGAGGAGCCGGAGCATCGCGTGCCAGACCAGCGCGTCGCAATAGCTGAAGGCGGGGTTGTCGAAGGAGTAGCGCCGCCCGGGCCACCCCTCGATGAGCTGCGGCTCGTCTCGCAGCTGCTCCGCGAGCCGTTCCAGCGTGGCGCGCTGGCCGGCCTCGTTGAGGCGGATGCCCGGCAGCTCACCGGGCGGCTCCCCGAAGACGACTTGCTCGCGGCTCTGGAGCTCCGACCGCGACGGGATGGGCGAATAGAAGTGGCCGGGCGTCTGCCAGAGCTCACGCTCGATGGCCCGCAGCTCGTCGCGCTGGCGATACGGCTTGCCGATGACCGGGAGCTGCCGAACCAGCCCTCGCAGTGCGTCACGAGCGTCCATGGGATGATCCCTGGGTGGCGAGCGACATGCGGCGGCGCCGCGGCGATCGGGCCGCCCCGCGCGGCTCCGTCGCCCGCCAATGTTCGTGTGCCCCGCGAATCCGTCAACAGGGCCCGACGGGGACGGGCGGCCGGCGGCCGCCCGTCCGCCGGCCGGCTACCAGCAGATCCCCTGGTACTTCTCGCCCTCGGAGGTCCGCGCGCCGAACGCGCGCGCGAGGTCGATCACCGGCTGCCCGTCCAGCAGCGCGCCGATCTCGCGGAACTCGCTCGCGCTGTTGCCCACCACCACCGTCTCGGCGTCCGCCAGCACTTCCGCCGTCGAGGCGCGCATCAGCGACCAGATGTGCGGGATCTCGCGCTCGATGTACTCGCGGTTGGCGCCGATCAGGTTCGCGCTGCGCACGTACGGGTCGTAGATCGCCACCTGCACGCCCTTGCCGAGCAGCATCTCGATCAGCGAGACCATCGGCGACTCGCGGAGGTCGTCGGTGCCGGCCTTGAACGCGAGCCCCAGGACGCCGACGCGGCGCGAGCCGGCGGCCATCACCATGTGGAACGCGCGGTCGATCTGGCGGCGGTTGCTCTCGAGGATCGACGTCATGATCGGCGTGTCGACGTCGAGCGTGCGCGCCTGATACGTGAGCGCGCGCAGGTCCTTGGGCAGGCACGAGCCGCCGAAGGCGAAGCCGGGCTTCAGGTACGCGGGCGAGATGTTGAGCTTCCGGTCCTCGCACACCAGCCGCATCACCTCGTGGCTGTCGATGCCGAGCGCCTTGCACACGTTCCCGACCTCGTTGGCGAAGCCGATCTTGAGGCCGTGGAAGCAGTTGCAGACGTACTTGATCATCTCCGCCACGCGCACGGCGGTCACGTGCACCGGCGCCTTGAGCCCCGCGTACAGCGCCGCCACCGGCTCCGCGTCCTTCGGGTCGTGCGCGCCGATGAGCGTGAACGGCGGATCGTAGAAGTCCTTGATCGACGTTCCCTCGCGCAGGAACTCGGGGTTGCTGCAGACGCCGAAGTCGACGCCCGCCTTCTTGCCCGAGGTGCGCTCCAGCGCCGGGATCACGACGCTGTCGATCGTGCCCGGCATGATCGTGCTGCGCACGACGACCGTGTGGCGCTCCGCCTTGTCGCGCAGCGCCTCGCCGATCTGCTCGCACACGCGCTCGATGTAGCGCAGGTCGATGCTGCCGTTGGTGCGGCTGGGCGTCCCGACGGCGATGAGCGAGACGGCCGTCGCGCGCACCGCCTCGTGCACGTCGGTCGTCGCGCGGAGCCGGCCGGAGGCGCGCATCGCGGCCACGAGCTCCCCGATCCCCTCCTCGACGATGGTGCTGCGGCCGGCGTTCACCATGTCGACCTTCGCCTGGCTCACGTCGACGCCGACGACGTCGCAGCCCTCCTGGGCGAAGCAGGCGGCCGACACGCAGCCGACGTAACCAAGACCGAAAACGCTGAGACTCGTAGCCATGACGGAGGGAAGTGGCACTGGAGCGGGCGGGGCGCCGCCGCGCGTCTGACAGGGAAGGGGACCGCGCCGGCGCGCCTCGGGCGCGCGTCAGCGCGACACGGCGGCGGCGGGCGTGCAGGCGTCGAGGAACTGCTCCGCGACCCGCGTCCACGAGAAGCGCGCGCGCACGGTCTCCGCGGCGCGGCGTCCCAATGCCTGCGCGCGCGCGGGATCGCGCAGCAGCCGCACCACGGCGTCGGCGAACGCCTCCGGCGCGTCGGCGCACAGGTACTCGGTGTCGGGCGCGACGGGGAGGCCCTCGGCGCCCACGGTCGTCGACACGACCGGGATCTCCATCGCCATCGCCTCGTAGATCTTGAGGCGCGTGCCGCCGCCGATGCGGATGGGGACCACGAACGCCGCGCCGCGCGCGAGGTACGGCCGGACGTCGGGCACGCCGCCCGTCACCGTGACCGCCGGGTCGCGCGCGCCCAGCGCCTGCACGCGCGGCGTCGGGTTGCGCCCCACCACCGTGAGCGTCGCCTCGGGCACCTGCGCGCGCACGCGCGGCAGGATCTCGGCCGCGAACCAGAGGATCGCGTCCTCGTTCGGCAGCCAGTCCATGGAGCCCGTGAAGACCAGCTCCGACGCGGAACGCGGCGCGGCCGGCATGGTGGCCGGATCGAAGTAGTCGACGTCGACGCCCGTCGGCACCGCGAGGGGCTCGGCGACGCCGTAGTCGCGCGCGAACACGTCGCGGTCCTGCTCCGACACCGCGATCACGCGGTCGAAGCGGCGGCACTCCGACGCCTCGAAGGCGCGCATGCGCCGCCACTGCTCGCCCATGTAGCGGCGCTTCACCGGGTGCGCGGACATCTCGGTGTGCCGCTGCCAGATCATCGCCTCGACGTTGTGCTGGAACAGCACGGTGGGGCAGGGCAGCCCGTCCGGCACGTTGAGGCTCGGCGCGAGGAAGTCGCACACCAGCACGTCCACGTCGCCGCGCCCCACCAGCCGCTCGATCTCGCGGCGCATGCCGGCCGAGCGGTACTTGGCGACCGCGTACGGCAGCGGGGAGGCGAGGTTCGCCGCCAGCTCGCCGAAGAAGCGCGCGCTGCGCTTGGGCGCCGTGCGGAAGGGCACGCGCACGAGGTCCGTGCAGTACTCGTCCGCGCGCGCCACGGCGTCGGCCGCGGCGTCGCCGTCGTCGAGCGTCAGGTACGTGACGCGGTGCTGGCGGCGCATCTCGCGCAGCATGTTGTACGTGCGGATGCGCCCGCCCTTGTCGACCGGGTGGAGCAGCTCCGTCTTCAGCCAGAGGATGTGCACGATCGCGCCGGTCAGGTGAGCGCGGGCGCGCGGCCCGCCGAGTGGCCGAGCGTGCGCGACACGTCGCCGGCGCCCTCGCCGTCGAGGAAGATCCGCTGCCACATCTCGAACGTCACCAGTGCCCACAGCCGCTCGCTGTGGTTCTCGCCGGCCTGGTGGCGCGCCACCAGGCGGCGCACCGCCGACGGCTCGAACACGCCGCGGGCCAGCGCGCGCTCGCCCAGCACGTACTCGTCCACCAGCGGGCGGTGCGCGCCGCGGAACCACGCGCCCACCGGCACCGGGAAGCCCATCTTCTTGCGGCTCAGGATCTCGGGCGGCAGCTGGTTCGCCATCGCCTGCCGCAGCACGTGCTTCGTCGTCACGCCGCGCAGCTTCATCGACGCGGGCAGCGTCGACACCCACTCGACGAACGGGTGGTCGAGGAACGGGACGCGGCTCTCGATCGACGCGGCCATGCTCATCTGGTCCTGCTTCATGAGCAGCTCGTGCAGGTACGTCTTCGTGTCCGCGTACAGCAGCCGGTCGAGCAGCGTGCGCGCGTCGGTGCGCGCGAGCGCCGCGTGGTAGGCCGCGTACGGGTCCGCGCCCGCCACGCGCGCCCGCGCCTCGCGCGTCAGCAGCGACGGCTGCTCGGCGCGCGCGAAGACGGCGAAGTTGTCGAAGTAGAGCGTGTCCAGGTCCGCGGCGCGCGTCAGGATCGTGCGCGAGAGCTTCTGCCGCACGCGGCCCGCCGGCAGCGCGCCGACGGCCGAGCGCACGGCGCCGCGCAGCGCGGACGGCACCAGCTGCTCGTAGCGCTGGCCGACCGCCATCTGGTAGATGGTCGCGCGGTAGCGGTTGTAGCCCGCCAGCGTCTCGTCGCTCCCCTCGCCGGTCAGCACGACCTTCACGCGCTCGGACGCGAGGCGCGACACGAAGTTGAGCGCGACGCTGGACGGGTGCGCGATCGGCTCGTCCTCGTGCCACACCAGCGACGGCAGCGCGTCGAAGAACTGGTCGGGCGAGACGACGATCTCGTGGTGGTCGGTGCGGTAGCGCTGCGAGACCAGCCGCGCGTAGTGCAGCTCGTTCGCCTCGCGCTCCGCGAACGCGACGCTGAACGTCTTGATCTGGTCGTCGACGAGCGTGCTCATGGCGGCCGTGATGGCCGCCGAGTCGATGCCGCCGGAGAGGAACATCCCGAGCGGCACGTCGGCCATGAGCCGGATGCGCACCGCCTCGCGGAAGCGCTCCTGGTACTCGGCCACCAGGTCGGCCTCGGGCCGCGTGTCGGTGCCGGAGTTCGCGTACGACAGGTCCCAGTACTGCCGCAGCTCGATCTTCCCGTCGCGCCACACCAGCGTGTGGCCGGCCGGGAGGCGGCGCACGCCCTCGAACAGCGTCTCGTCGCCGGAGGGCGCGTGGTTCGCGAGGAAGTCGGGGAGCGCGCGCCAGTTGAGCGCGGGGCGCACCGCGCCCGCTTCCAGCAGCGCCTTGATCTCGCTCGCGAAGTAGAGCGCGCCGTCGTCGGTGTGGACGTAGTACACCGGCTTGACGCCGAAGCGGTCGCGCGCGAGGAACAGCTCGCGCGTGCGCCGGTTCCAGATCGCCACGGCGAACATCCCGCGCAGCCGCTCGGGCGCGCGCACGCCGTCGCGCTCGAACAGGCGCAGCACGGTCTCGGTGTCGCAGTGCGTGTGGTACTGGACGCCCTGCGCCTGGAGCGCGCGCATCTCGGTGGGGTGGTTGTAGACCTCCCCGTTGTACACGAGCTGCAGCGCGCCGTCGTCGCTCGCCATCGGCTGCGCGCCGTGCGCCACGTCGACGATGCTCAGGCGCCGGTGGCCGAGGCCCACCGCGCAGCCGTCGTCGTACTCCTCGTGGAAGGTGCCCGCGCCGTCAGGGCCGCGGTGCACGAGCGTGTCGCGCATCCCCTCGACCAGCGCGCGACTCACCCGCCGCTGCCCGCCGGCCGGCACTACGATTCCGCAGATCCCGCACATGTGCGCTCAGCCTTTGCTCGGACCAATCGTCGGCCCCTCAGGCACCGCGCGATGCGGCGAGGGTCGACGTCCCGCCGTGGACCCGCCAGCCGCCCGACTCCCGCACGGCGGTCGTCCAGCGATCGGCGTGCGGGACCCCCGGCATGAGATCGCCACCGCGAACAATACTCTCCCCGGCGAGGGCGAGGAACTCGCCGCCGAGCGTGGCGACCGCCGCGCCGGCGCCCCAGATCCACGCGCACGCGGCGTCGGTCGCCACGTCGTGCGCCACGGCGTGGCCCACCTCGCGGACGCGCAGCGTTCCGGTGCCCTGCCGGAGCAGCAGGACCTCGTCCTCCCGAGTATCGGCGTCGGCCGACGGCGAGATGAGCAGCGCGCGCCCCTCCCCTTCGCACGATGCGAGCCGGACCGTCGGCAGCCCGTCCGCCGCGGGCGGTAGGATGCAGGTCACCACCGGGTCGTCGCCCTGCAGCGTCTCCGCGACCCAGCGCAGCCGCGTGGCCGGCGTCCGCGTCCCGTACTGCGGCGACACCCACGCCTCCTCGGTCTCCCATCGGCCCGGCCCGACGACGACGACGCGCGCCACCGGATCACCCGCCAGCGTGTGGACGTCGACGATCGGCAGCGCGTCCGGCCCGCCCGCGGCGACGGTCGCCCGCAGCCCGGGGGCCAGCAGCCAGCCCAGGGAGAGCGCGTGCGGCCCCGCGGCGCGCAGGCGGTCGCGCACCAGCCAGCCGCGGTCGGCCACGCGGACGATCTCGCGCGCGTGCGCCACGTCCGGCGGCCAGGCGCCGCCCGACTGCACGCCCGCGAACAGCCCGAGCGCCGGCGCGTCCACCCAGCGGGTCGCATGCGCCTCGCCCACGTGGCGCCACTGGAACGCGCCGTCGGCGGGGACGGAGGGCGCCAGACCGTCCACGAGCGCCGTGTTGTGCGCCGCGGCGCCGCGGAAGGCGTTCCGCTCCGGCCCCGGATACGTGTACGTCCCCGCATCCACGAACAGGTGCCGGCCGCGCAGCGTCAGCACGACCGCCAGCGCGTCGGCGTGCGCGTGCCCGGCGTTGAAGACGCCGTGCGGGCCGCAGTCCACGACCGCATGGCTGGCCGTCGCGTGCCAGCCGTCGCGCAGCACGAAGAACCCGCTCGGCACGAACGCGCGGCCGTGGCCCGCGGGCGGGCGGGCGGGCAGCGCGTCGAGCGCGCTCGCGGCCTGCGGCCCGAGCCACCAGAGCGTCCCCGCCTCGTCGCCGTCGCCGAGCCAGCGCCACTCGGGCCGCGAGCAGACGACCGCGCCGGAGAGGAGCAGGCTGCGGAGGTCGTCGGGCAGGCGCCCGTCCAGCTGCGTCAGGCGGCCGCCGTCGTCGTCGCCGAAGAGCGGCATCGTGCCGTCGGGGCGCGTGAGCTCCGCCAGGAACTCGAGCAGGCGCGGGACGGCCGCGCGCAGCGCCTCGCCCGGCACGCGCCCCTGGCGCTCCGTGAGCACCAGCAGCTGCAGGTAGAACTCCGCCGTGTAGCGGTGGTACTGCGACGCCTGCTCGAAGTAGACGCCGTCCGCGCGCTGCTGGCGCGCGATCTGGTCGAGCAGGATCCGCTCGCCCTGGGCGCGCCAGCGCGCCGCGCCCGCGAGCTCCGGCACCAGGCTCCCGATCAGCACGAGGCCCAGCGCCTCGCCGGTGAGGTGCGTGTTGGGGCTGAAGTACGTCGAGAGGTAGGTCGCGAGGTGCACCGCGTGCACGTGCAGCGCGCCCACCAGCCGCGCGTACAGCGCGGGCGTCAGCTCCGGCGCGTGGGCGAAGAAGCGCAGCGCGTACAGCCACGACGTCGCGCGGAACGCGACCTCGAGGCTGCTCGTCCAGTTCATCCCGACCTTGGGCGGGTTGGCGTCGAGCCAGTCCGTCACCAGCGACGCGAACCCCTGGGCGTAGCGCGCGTCGCCCGTGTACCAGTAGGCCTGGCCGAGGGTGGCCAGGTACTGCTGGCGGCTCAGCTCCCACACGACCTTGTGGTCGCCGACGCGCGCCGGGTCGAGGTAGGGGACGCGGCTCCAGTGCGCCAGCGGCGCGCGCGTGCCGGCCACCGGGTCGTGCTGCCAGTCGATCGGGTCGCCGAACGCGAGGCCGCGGTGGCCCATCAGGTCGAAGCGCCGCGCGAGGACGCGCTCCGCGCGCGCCAGCACCTGCGCCTCGTCGTCGGGGCAGCGCGCGCGCAGCGCGGCCACGGTCGCCGCCGGGTCGTCGAACGCCGCCCAGAACGGCGCCGGCCGCTCGCGGAACCGCGCCAGCAGCGCCTCGGGCGCCGCGGACACGCCGGGCGCCAGCCAGCGCGCGAGGCGGCCGTCGGCGTCGAGGTCCCGGTCGAGCCCCGCGCGCTCGCGCCATGCGGCCAGCGCCTGCGCGCCACGCACCCGGAGCTCGTCGAGGCTCCGACCGCGCAGCTTGCGGCCCACGCGGAGTACGGTCGTGATCACGAGCGAGGCGGCACGCGCGGGGAGATGGCCGTGGTGGCGGGTGGAGCAGGGACGGGAGGCAGGTAAAGTAGCGGCTCGCGGACGCCGAAACTTGATCGGCGACGCCGGGTCCGCGCGCGCGGCGCAGGCTGTGCGCTCTGCGGCCGCCGACCTAGATTGGACCGCAGCCCTCCTCCGACCGACGGTACAGACGGTACATGCTGAGCGAGCGAACGAACTGCCTGGTCACGGGCGGCGCCGGTTTCATCGGCTCCCACGTGGTGGAGCACCTCACGCGTGCGGGCCACGCCGTGCGCGTGGTCGACAATCTGTCGACGGGATTCCGCCACAACCTCGCGGCATTCGAGGACGTCGACTTCCTCGAGGGCGACCTGCAGGATCCCGACGTCAGCGACGCCGCGGTGCGCGACATCGACGTGGTGTTCCACCTCGCGGCCCTCGGCAGCGTGCCGCGGTCGCTCAGCGACGCGTGGGGCTCGCACGACGCCAACGTCAACGCGACGCTGCGCCTGCTCGAGTCGGCGCGCAACGCGCGCGTGCGGCGCGTCGTGTACTCCAGCTCCAGCTCGGTCTACGGCGACACGCCGGTGCTGCCGAAGGTCGAGTCGGTGGAGCCGCTGCCGCGCTCCCCGTACGCGGTGACCAAGCTTTCGGGCGAGCAGTACGTGCTGGCGTACGCGCGCGCGGGGCTCGTGGAGGGCGTCGCGCTGCGCTACTTCAACGTCTTCGGGCCGCGGCAGAGCCCCAACGGCCCGTACGCCGCGGTGATCCCGCTCTTCCTCGCGGCCGCGCTGGAGGGGACGACGGCCCGCATCCACGGCGACGGGCTGCAGACGCGCGACTTCACGTACGTCGAGAACGTCGTGAACGCGAACCTGCTGGGCGCGTTCGGGCCGGCCGAGCGGGTGAGCGGCACGGTGGTGAACTGCGGCGCGGGCGGGCGCACGTCGCTGCTCGAGCTGGCGCAGCTGATCGGCGAGGTGTCGGGGCGGCCGATCGCGCTGGAGCACGGCCCGGCGCGCGCCGGCGACGTGCGCGACTCGCTCGCCGGGTTGGAGCGGGCCCGCGCGGTGCTCGGCTACGAGCCGACGGTGTCGCTGCGCGACGGCCTGCAGCGGACGTGGGAGTGGTTCGCCGGCGCGATGAGCGCCACGGCGCGCCCCGCCGCCTCGATGTCGTGAGCGGGTCGGCGAGCGCCCGGGCGGCAGCGCGCGTCGCCGCCGTGGTTCCGGTCTACAACGGCCGGGCGTTCCTCGCCGACGCCATCGCGTCCATCCGCAACCAGACGCGGCCCGTCGACGAGCTCCTCGTCGTCGACGACGCGTCCACGGACGGCTCGGCGGAGCTCGCGGAGTCGCTCGGCGCGTGCGTCATCCGCGCACCGCGCAACGGTGGGCCGTCGGCGGCGCGCAACCTCGCGCTGCATGCGACCGACTGCGAGGTGGTCGCGTTCCTCGATGCCGACGACTGGTGGCTGCCGCAGCACTGCGAGCAGCTGGCCGGGGCGCTCGAGCGGCATCCGGAGGCGCTGCTGGCGTCCGCTCGCACGCAGCTGTGGCAGGATCAGCGCCGGCCCGAGCTGCCGGAGCCGCCGGTCGACACGCCGTTCGACGCGGTCGCCCCACTCGTGCAGTTCAACTTCGTGCCGCAGACGGGTGCGGTCGTGCGCCGACGCGCGGTGCTCGACGTGGGCGGCTACGACGAGCGGCTGCGCCTCTCCGAGGACTACGACCTCTGGCTGCGGCTCGCGCTGTGCGGGCCGTTCGTGCACGTGCCCGAGGTCACCGTGCACCGCCGCCACCACGAGGCGCAGGCGAGCCGCGCGATCACGGGCATGTTCTCGAACATGTGGCAGCACCGGCTCGGTCTCATGGAGCGCCTCTCGGCCGACGCGACGCGGCGCGACACCGTCGTCGACGCGCTGATCACGGCCGCGCGCGTGGACCTGCGCGACGCGTGGCACGCGGGCGAGCCCGAGGCGTTCGACGTCGTGGCCGCGGCCGCGGCGCGCGTGCCCGGCGCGGAGCCGATCGTCGGCCGCTGGCAGCGGCGGCGCGCCGTCGGCTGGCACGCCTGGCACACGCTGCGCCGCCTGCGCCGCGCCCTGCGCGCGCGCTGACGCGCGACCGACGGGGCGCGTGGCGCCCCGTCGCTACGCGCCGACGAAGGTCGCCACGTCCGCGAGGTCCGGCGCGCGCACGCCCGCCGGCAGCGACGCGCGCGCGAGCCACGTCTCCAGCACCAGCAGCCGCCAAAGCATCATGCTGTGGTCGCGCCGCCCGCTCACGTGCTCCGCGTGCAGTCGCGCGACCGCGCCCGGCTCCACGTACTCGGCGATCTCCGAGCGCTCCCGCAGCAGCCCGTCGATGCGGTGGCGCAGCGGCCCCGCGAACCACTGGCCCAGCGGCACGCCGAAGCCCTGCTTCGGCTTCGTCAGCACGGCGGGCGGGACGATCCCCTCGATCGCCTGGCGCAGCAGCCACTTGCCCGTGCCGTCGCGCATCTTGAGCCGCGCGGGCACCGTGACCGCGAACTCCGCGAGCACGTGGTCCAGCAGCGGCACGCGCGCCTCCAGCGACACCGCCATGCTCGCGCGGTCCACCTTCGTGAGGATGTCGCCCGGCAGGTAGCTCTGCATGTCGACGAGCATCATCTGCGTCGCGAAGTCGCGTCCCGACGCCTCGTCGAACAGCGCGCCGAGCGCGCCGTCCATCGTGACGTCGTCGCCCATGCCGCGCAGCAGCGACGCGCGCACCACGCCGCCCTCGGCGCCCGGCAGCGGCGAGGCGACGGTCGCCGCGTAGCGGCCGCGCGCGCTGCGCCCCATGTCGAGCAGGCGGTTGCGGCCGCGCGCGCCGTGCGGCAGCAGCCGCGCGACGCCGCCGATCGCCTGCCGCGCCAGCGCCGGCAGCTCGCGCTGCCCCAGCCGCTCGGCGTAGCGCGTGTAGCCGCCGAACAGCTCGTCCCCGCCGTCGCCCGAGAGCGACACCGTCACGTGCTTCCGTGCGAGCGCGGACACGAGGTACGTCGGCAGCGCCGACGAGTCGGCGAACGGCTCGTCGTACATCGTGATGACGCGCTCCAGCAGCGCGTCCGCGTCGGGCCGCAGGATCAGCTCCGTGTGGTCCGTGCCGATCGCCTTCGCCACCGCGGCGGCGTGCGGCGCCTCGTTGAAGCGCGGATCGTCGAAGCCGATGGAGAAGGTGCGCACCGGCCGGTCGAGCTGGCGCGCCATGAGCGCGACGACCGTGGACGAGTCGATGCCGCCCGACAGGAACGCGCCGAGCGGCACGTCCGACTCCAGGTGCAGCCGCACCGACTCGTCGAGCAGGCGGCGCAGCTCCTCGACGGCGTCGCGCTCGTCCATCGCGACCTCGTCGCGGACGGGCGTCCAGTAGCGCTGGATGCGCGGCGCGCTCCCCGGCTCCCACGTCAGCGTGTGCCCCGGCGGCAGCTTCCGCACGCCGGCGTAGATCGCGTCGGGCTCCGGCACGTAGCCGAACAGCAGGTAGCGCAGCACCGACGGCGCGTGGATCTGCGCGTCGAAGCCCGGCAGCGCGCGCAGCGAGCCGAGCTCGCTGGCGAACGCGAGGCCGCCGTCCTTCACCCAGTAGTAGAGCGGCTTGATGCCGAGCCGGTCGCGCGCGACGAGCAGGCGGCGGCGGCGCGCGTCCCAGATCGCGAAGCCGAACATCCCGCGCAGCTGGTCCACCACGCGGTCGCCCCACTCCTCGTAGCCGTGGACGATCGTCTCGGTGTCGGAGTGCGTGGCGAAGCGGTGGCCGCACGCCTCCAGGCGCGCGCGCAGCTCGCGGTGGTTGTAGATCTCGCCGTTGAAGACGATCTGGACGTCGCCGTCCTCGTTCCCGATCGGCTGGTGCCCGGCGTGGACGTCGATGACGCTCAGGCGCCGCATGCCGAGGCCGATGCCCGGCGCGACGAAGTGCCCCTCGTCATCGGGCCCGCGATGCTCGATGGCGGCGCACATGCGCCGGAGCGTCGCGGTCGTCTCGTCGGGAGCGGTCGCCCAGCCGGCGACGCCTGCGATACCACACATGGCCGATCTTCTCGGGTTCGGGAGCGGTCAGCGCAGCGGGGCGCGCGACGGAACGCCGCCGTACGCGGCGGCGCCGTACGGCACGCCGCCGGCCTGCGCGCGCAGCGTCCGCATCATCATGGTCGCGTACGCCCAGAGCACCAGCGTGTGGACGTACGTCAGCGACAGCTTCGCGTACGAGCCCCAGATGCCCGCCACGAAGTACGCCAGCAGCCCGAGCTCCAGGTAGAGGAGCATCGTCGCGTCCTCGGGGAGCACGCGCCGCGCGGCGCGCCGCGTCCGCTCCGCGAACAGCACGGCCGACAGGAAGATCCCCGAGAAGATGACGAGCCCCGGGAAGCCGGTCTCGGCGACCACGTTGAGGAGCGTGCTGTGCGTGTCGCGCGCGCCGCGGGCCGTGCGCTTGAACTCCGGCCGCTGCGCGTAGACCGCGTGCTCCAGCGGGTACGCGCCCCAGCCCACGCCGAGGATCGGGTTCTCGACCGTGATGCGCCGCGCGACCTTCCAGATCTCCCAGCGCTGCTCGGCCGAGCCCTCGGGGTCGACGGCCTTGAGCTGCGCCGTCTCGGTGCCGAAGTTCGCGAGGCCCGCGAACCGGTCCCACACGCTCTTGGGCGCGACGTACGCGCCGACGACGCCGGCGATCGCGAGCGCGTAGATCAGCTTCAGGCGCTGCTTGCCCTTGGTGCTGACGATGGCCGCGAAGGCGAAGACGAACATCGCCACCATCGCGCCGCGCGACTGCGTCAGCAGCACGACGAGCGAGAGCACGCCCACGCCGG
This sequence comes from Roseisolibacter agri, assembly GCF_030159095.1. Taxonomy (NCBI): domain Bacteria; kingdom Pseudomonadati; phylum Gemmatimonadota; class Gemmatimonadia; order Gemmatimonadales; family Gemmatimonadaceae; genus Roseisolibacter; species Roseisolibacter agri. The sequence continues at coordinate 91,107 of NZ_BRXS01000010.1, read as the reverse complement.
CCATGCTCACGAGCCGCAGCAGCGTGTGGCGCGCGGAGAAGAACAGCCCCAGGCACATCGACAGCGCCAGGAGCGACATCGCCGCGAGGTCGTTCGGGTTGCCGAACAGCCCCTGCCACGCCACGCGCCCGCCCCCGTAGAACAGGAACGCGAACAGGCCCGCGCGCGCGGGGAAGAACGCGTAGCAGGCGAGGAAGAAGATCAGGAAGAAGTTGATCTGCCCGCGCGTGCGCAGCACGTTCGCCGCCACGAAGACGATCACGCACAGCTTGATGAGCGCGTAGACCTCCTCGGTGACGGTGCCCGGATGCCCCGTCATCGTGAGACCGAGCGCGCACCACGCGGTGAGCGCGACGAGCCAGCGCAGCGTGGGCGGGAAGCGGTACCCGCCCGGCTGCGGCAGCAGCATCGAGAACACGGCGACCGCCATCGCGACGTCGGCGATGGGGACCACCAGCGTCGTGATGACGAAGATGTAGCCGAGGAACCCGACGTACGCCGGCGTGAACTCGACGCCGCCGAGGATCGCCTTCAGCAGCGAGGTGCGGCGCGTCTCCGGCAGCGGGCCGGCCGTGTGCGGCATGGGGGCCACCGGCACCTGCGGCGCGAGGCCGCCGCGGCGGCCCCACGCGCGAACCGTGGCCTGGGGAGGCGGGGGAGGGCGCATGATCGGACGGTCAGGCGGCCCGCGACGGCCCGCGGCGCGCGCGCGCCAGCAGGCCGTCGTAGAGGCGGGTGAGTTGCGGCACGACGGCGGTCGCGTGGAAGACCTCGCGCGCGCGCGCGACGCCGGCGGCGCCCATCTGCTCGGCTCGCGCCGGGTCGGCCAGCAGCGCGGCGATCGCGTCGGCCAGCGCGCGCGCGTCGCCGGGCGGCACGAGCAGCCCCGTCTCGCTGGCGACGAGCGCGTCGGGCACGCCGCCGACCGCGGTCGCGACCACAGGCCGCGCGGCGGCCATCGCCTCGACGACCGTGTTGGGGAAGCCCTCGTGCTTCGAGCAGAGCACCGACACGTCGAACAGCTGGTGCGGGTTCGGCCGGTTGGGGCGGTGGCCCGCGAAGACGACGGCGTCGCGGATGCCCAGCGCATCGGCCCGGGCCTCCAGCGCCTCGTGCTCGTCGCCGTCGCCCACCAGGACCAGCCGCACGGCCGGCACCCGCGCGCGCACGAGCGCGATCGCGTCGAGCAGCAGCGCGTGGTCCTTCTCCGCGCGCAGCCGCGCGACGATGCCGACCACCGGCGCGTCGTCCGCGAGGCCGAGCGCGCGGCGCTGCGCGAGGCGCTCGTCGGGCGTCCAGCGCGCGAAGGCGGCGTCCTCGACGAAGTTCGTCACGACCGCGACGCGTCCCGCCGGCACGCGGTCGTGCGCGCGCAGCGTGGTGCCGACGCGCGCCGAGTTGGCGACGACGCAGTCCGCCAGCCGGAACACGCCGCGGTTGAGCATGCGGTGGGCGAGGCGCCACTCCGTCCAGCGCTTGCTGGCGACGATCGCCGGGATGCGCGCCAGGCGCGCGGCGCACACCGCCACGACGTTCGTGTAGAGGTCGTGGCTGTGCAGCACGTCGAAGCGGCCCGTCCGCAGGCGCGCGGCGAAGCGCCGGATCGCGCGGGCAGTGTCGAGGCCGACCAGCGAGCGGACCGGCACCTCGTGCACCGGGATCCCTGCGGCCGCGTAGCGCGCGCCCATCGCGCCCTGCGCACGCAGCGTGAACAGCTCCAGCTGGTGGCCGGCGGCGGCCAGCAGCTCGGCCATCCGGACGGTGCTGAGCTCCGTGCCGCCGCTCGTCGCCAGGCTGTCGATGCAGAAGGCGATGCGCAGCGGGCGCGCGGGCGTGGTGGCGGGGCCCCGTGGCGCCGCCGGGACTGCAGTCGGTTGGTCCGGCGGACGGTACGAGACGGCGCTGGCGGGCGGGCTCAGTGCGCGCCCCGCCGGAAGATCATGACCGGCAGCGTCAGCGCCATGATCTTGAGGTCCATCCACACGCCCTGCGACTCGATGTACTCGAGGTCGAACGCGACCTTCTTGCGCACGTCCTCGATGCACGAGTCGTAGCTGTGGTTGATCTGCGCCCAGCCCGTGATCCCCGGCTTCACGCGGTGCCGCTGCGGGTACTCCGGGATGTCCTCGCGCAGGCGCACCACGATGCTCGGCCGCTCGGGGCGCGGGCCGACGATGTTCATCTCGCCGCGCAGCACGTTCACCAGCTGCGGGATCTCGTCGATGCGCGTCTTGCGCAGCACCCGGCCGATCGCCGTCACGCGGGCGTCGTGCTTGGTCGCCCACACCGCCTGACCGTTCTTCTCCGCGTCCACGGTCATCGACCGGAACTTGAGGATCGTGAACGGCTGGCCGCCCAGGTCCTCCACGCGGCGGTCGCCGTCGTCGTCCGCGTCGTCGCGCCGCCAGCGGCGGTCCAGCCCGATGCGCGTCTGCGTGTAGAAGACCGGGCCCGCCGACGTCAGCTTCACCAGCGCCGCCACCACCACGCAGAGCGGCGCCAGCAGCAGGAGCGCGATGCCCGCGACCAGCACGTTGATCGCCCGGTTCAGCAGCTCGGAGCGGGCCGCCACTTCCACGTCGGGGACGGCCGCCGCGCCCGTGCGGGCCGCCATGCCGGTCTCGCCGGGCCAGGCGACCGGTGCCGCGCGCACCGCGCGCCGCTGCCCGGGGTCGGGCAGCGACATCGCGGCGTCGAGGAGCGACGGGGGCTGGGCGCCGGATCCGTCCGAGTGAAGCGGCTGCAACGGGAGCACGTGTGGTGAGAGCGATGCGCGGCCGGACTTACTGGTAGGACGACCGGATCAGGGCGAGAGCGGCGGTCAGGATCGAGACGCCGAAGAACGCGTACGTCGCGATCTGCCCCCAGTTGCGCTGCGAGCCGATCGGCACCCGGACCTCGTCGCCGGGCTGGAGATTGCTCTCCTCCACCGTCCGCCCCTCACGGGAGAGACGTGCGAAGGTCTTGCGGTCGATCACCTCCTTGCCGGCGCGCGTGACCACGACCTTGTCGGTCTTCGCGCCCGCGCCGATCCCGCCGGCGCGCATGATCACCTCGGCCAGCGGCATGTCCGGCTGCACCCAGTAGACACCCGGCCGGCCGACGGCACCGCTGACGCTCAGACGCTGGAGGAGTCGCACGCGGACGTCCGGCTCGCGGACGTACTTTCGCAAATGCGTAGCCACGGCGTCGCTCAGCTCGGCGCGGAGGACGCCGGTGAGCACGAGCGGCGGGATTCCGTAGGGCAGCTCGATCTGCGGACCCTCGCGGATCGAGATCTCGCGCGTCGCCGTGTCCCCGCCCAGCGCCAGCGACAGGCGGTCGCCCGCCCGGAAGTCGCCGTCGCGCAGCCGCGCGCGGATCGCCGTCGCCTCGGCCTGCGCCCGCTCGCGCTCGCGCCCCGACGCCCGCGACGCCGCCCGCTCGGCCCGGTCCAGCGCGGCCGTCAGCTCGGCGCGCGTGGCGCGCAGCGTCTGCGAGGTGACCTCGGACGCGGGGCGCGGCGTGGCGTCGGTCGCGCGGCCCGCCGTGGCGGGCGTCTGCAGCAGCAGCGCGCTCGAGACGGCCAGGGCCGGACCCGCCGCGGCGCCGTGCGCCGCCGCCGGGAGCGCCAGCGCCACCACGGCGGCCAGCAGCGCACGCAGTCCGCGGACGCGCGGCGGGAAGGTCGCGGGGGACGACGGCCGACCGGAGACGCTGGATGACATGTGCGGGGGTGAGGCGGAGCTCCCGGTCACGAGGCGCGACCGGGCGGCCGGCAGACGGGACGACGACGACTCGCCGGCCACTGTGGATACGGCGCCAGCGGGCCGGGACTCTGTCGAGCCTATACTACAGATGCTCATGCATGCCTTCAACATCGTGTAATCGGCACCTTTGGCCCATTCCTGAAGCACCGGGGCGCCGGAGCGGGCGCAACTGCTTTCAGGGCATGGGACTACGCGCCGCGGTGGCCGGTCGGCCGAGCGGCGGCGGATCGGAGGGAACCCGCTGCGGCGATCCTTGCGAAGGGCGTACCAGCAGCGTCGTCCGTATTTCCCGCCCTCCTCCCTTCATGTCGAACGCCCTGGCCGACGAGCGCCCGCCGTCGGTCCTGCTCGTCAGCGACCACGACTGGCTCGCCCTCGCCCTCGGCGCCGTTGCCTCCGGGTGGGGATACGCCGTCGGCCGCGCCGCGTCGCTCGAGCAGGCGCTCCACGTCGCCGATGCCACCAACCCGGACGTCGTCTTCGTGGACGCCTGGCTCGAGGCGCGCCTGGCCGGCCGCCAGCGCGTCGGCCGCGCGTTGCGCGAGGCCGGCGCGATCACGCCCGCCACGCCCGTCGTCGCCTTCTCCGCCGACCCGCTGAGCCGCGACGACCGGCTGGCGGCCCTCGCCGGCGGCGCGTGGGACGTCGTGGAGCTGCCCGTGGACGCACCGCTGCTCCGGCTCCGCCTGGACGCGTGGCTGGCGGCCAAGCGCTACGCCGACCGCCTGGAGCGGGCCAGCCTCCTCGACCGCGAGGCGCCCGTCTACAACCTGCGCGGGCTGCTCAGCCGCGCCCGCGAGCTGGGGGCGGACGCGGCGCGCGGCGGGACCCCGCTCGCGTGCGTCGCGATCGGCACCGGCACCAGCGCCGGTCCGGCCGACGACGCCGCCACGCGCCGCGCCGAGGAGGCCGACGAGGCCGCGCGGCTCCGCGGGGCCTGGCTGGCGAGCGGCCGCGCCTCCGACGTCATCGGGCGCGTGGGGCGGACGCAGTTCGTGGTGCTGGCGCCGCGCACCGGCGCCGCGGGCGCGCGCGTGCTGGCCGACCGGCTGGCCGTCGCGCTGGACGGGGCGGGGCCGGAGCGCGTCCGCACGAGCGTCATGGCGCTGGAACCCACCCCCGCCGGCCCCGACGACGCGATCGCGCTCGTCGGCCGCGCGGTCGCGACCCTGCAGCGCACGGCGCCGCCGGAGCTCGCGGCGCGCTGAGGGCGTGAAGGCAAAAGGACGAGGGGCCCGACGGCAGCTGCCGTCGGGCCCCTCCTCGTCTCGCGGCGGTCGGCGGCGGTCGGCGGCGGTCAGCGGCCGTCGCCGATCCGCGCCACCTCCGCCTCTTCCGGCGCCTCGCGGTCCTCGACCGCCGCCAGCGTGTAGTGCGGGTCGTACGAGTAGTACTGATAGATGCCGTCGTCCGTCTGCACGCCGTTGAGGATGGCGCCGATGACCGAGACGGGGAGCCGGTCCAGCGTCTCCATCTTGGCCTTCGCCATCTTCACGTCGGTCGTGCCGCCGCGCAGCACGATGGCGACGTTCGTGGTGGCCGTCGCGATCGCGTAGGCGTCCGTGCCGGCGCCGAGCGGCGGCGTGTCGATGATGATCGCGTCGAAGCTGCGGGCCAGCGTCGCCACCAGCTCCTGCATGCGTGGCGTGGCCAGCAGCTCGGGCGCGCGGCGGTGCCGCGTCCCGCCGGCGATCACCGTCAGGTTCGCGTGGTGCGTCGCGTTCAGGACGTCGTCCAGCGGGCTCGTGCCCTCCAGGTACTCGATCAGCCCCGGCGTCGCCGGCAGCTCGAACGTCTCGTTGAGGAAGCCGCGCCGCAGGTCCGCGTCCACCAGCACCGTGCGCCAGCCGCCCTCGGCGAAGCTGAGCGCCAGGTTCGAGGCGACGAGCGACTTGCCGTCGCCCGGCCCCGGGCTGGTGATCGCCAGCGTGACCTTCTGGCTCGGCATGCACGCGTAGCGGACGTTCATGCGCAGCGACCGGAACGCCTCGACGACGTTCGCCACCTTCTCGGCCGAGGCGCGCCGGCCCTGCTCGACCACCGGCACGACGCCGAGGATCTGCAGCGCCAGGTCGCGCGTCGCCTGCGTGGGGTAGCGGAAGCGGCGGTCCAGGCGGTCCAGCAGGAACGCGAGGCCGACGCCCAGGCCCAGGCTGCCGGCGATCGCCATCAGGATGATGCGCGGCGCCGTGTTCTTGGTCGGCTCCAGCGGCATCACGGCCTGGTCGAGGATGCGCACGTCCGGGATCGCGCTCTTCTCGGACAGCTCGGCGTCCGCCGACCGGGCCTGCAGCGAGGCGTAGAGCTGCGTCGCGTTGTCCAGGTCGCGGCGATAGGCCTCCTGCTGGATCGAGCGCGACGGGATGCCCTGCAGCTCCGACGTCGCCTTCGCGATCGTGCTCTGCATGGTCGCCTCGCGCTTGGCCAGCTCGGCGCGGTAGGCGGCCAGCTGCTGCGGGATCGTCGTGGACTGCAGGAGCTGGATGCCGTAGAGGGCGTCCTTCACGACGCGCATCGAGTCGGTGAACTGCTCCTTCAGCGTGCGGTACTGCGCCTGCTTCTTCGCCAGCTCGTTGAGCGACTCGCGCAGCGTCATCGCCCCTGGGTCGCTCGCGACCGACGGGATGGCGAGCAGCGCCTCGATCGGCGTCTCGGTGGGCGTGACCTTCGCCGCCGCCGCGTCGAGCTGCGCGCGGTCGCGCTGCACCGTCTGCAGGTCGTAGCGGTCCTTGAAGTACTGGTCGAACACCGGCTCGCGCATCGCGATGCCGCTCAGCCCCGGCTTCATGGCCAGCCCCTCGGAGGGGAGGGCGACCGTGTTCACGCGGAACTGCGTCAGCGCCATCTCGGCGTTGCGCAGGCGCTGCTCGGCCTCCGCGCGCTGGGCGGTGAGGATGCGGACGAACTGCGACAGGCGGGCCGTCTTGAGGTCGGCGGCGATGCGGACGAACTGCTCGCCCCACGCGTTCAGCGTCTCGGCCGGCTTCTGCTGCGGCGTCCCCGAGAGGCCGAGCAGGATCAGGTTCGAGCCCTGGGCCAGCTCGACGTTCAGGCGCTGGAGGATGCCGACGGACGTCTCACGGGGCGTGCGCACGCGGAACTCGATCGTGCGGTCGTCGCCGAGGACCGCCTTGGTCGGCCGCCAGAGGAAGCCCGCGGCCTTGCGGCCGATCGAGTCGCCGACGACGCCCGTCTCGTTGATGACGCCGATGTTGTCGCGGAGCGTGTAGCGCGGGCCCGAGATCTCGAGCGTGTACTGGCCCGGGTAGAAGCGGGCGCGGTTCAGCTGGAAGCCGCGGAAGACCACCGAGTCGGCGGCCTTCTTGGGCTCCAGGTAGAGCGCCAGCTGCATGACCACCGAGTCGGCGATCGAGTACGACCGCAGGAGGTCCTGCCAGCCCTGCGCGTCGAGGAGGGCGTCGTCGCGCAGCGGGCCGCGCGACGAGCTGCCGCCCTGGGCGCCGGTGAGCAGGATGGTCGACTGGACCTGGTACTCGGGCGTCAGCAGCCGCGTCGCCATGACGCCGCCGGCGCTGCCGACCGCGAGCACGGCCAGGACGAGCCACTTGAATCGGTTGAGCGCCGAGAGGACGCGTCCGATCTCGCCGCCGCCCGACTGGTCGCCCTCGCCCGCGTCGCCCCGGTAGACGACCGGCGGCGTGTGGGGGTGGGCATAGGGCTCGAGCGCCGAGCCGTGGCCGGACGGAAGGGCCGGCGGGAGCGATGCGGACATGGGTGACGACGCGAAGAGGATCCGGAAGCGCGAGCGGGAAGGTACCCGCGGGAACTGGCGGCGGTTGCACCCCGCGCGCGGGACACCCGCCGGCCTGGGCCGGGCGGGGGGCGCGTGCGGGACGCGATCCTAAGGTATCGGCAGCTGGGACGGACTGCCGCACCGGGATTCCGGGGCGGCGGCTCAAGTTTCCGTGTGGCGCGGTCGACACAACTCTGTGCGATCCATGCCACACCCGGGCTCGGCCTTCTATGTTTACGTCCCCAGGCCGTCGCTGTCGAGCGCGAGTTCCGGGCTCCCCCTCCGAAAATCCCGCCGCGCCATGACCGACCCCGCCGACCGTGCGGACGACCCGGACCGCAAGCAGCAGCTGCGCATCCTGATCGTCGACGACGACCGCACCCTACGCGAGGGTTGCGCCAACGTGCTTCAGCTCGATGGGCACCAGGTCGTGACGTTCGCCCGGGGCGAGGACGCGATCGAGGCCGCCCAGCGGCAGCACTTCGACATCGCGCTGGTCGACCTCTACATGACGCCGGTCAGCGGGATGGACGTCCTGCGCGCGATCGGCTCGGCCGACCGCGAGACGCTGGTCGTCGTGATGACCGGCAACCCGACGGTCGCCTCCAGCCTCGAGGCGCTGCGCGCGGGGGCCTGGGACTACCTGCCCAAGCCGTTCTCCGCGTCGCACCTGCAGGTGCTGGTGGGCCGCGCGGCGCACGCCGCGCGCGCGGGCAGCTCGACGGTGACGGTTCGCGAGACGCGCTCGCTCCACTCGTCGCCCGCCGCCGCGGCCCCCGCCGCCGCCGCGGTCGCCGAGGAGGACGACATCCTGATCGGCGAGTCGCCGGCGTTCCGCCAGGCCATCGCGATGGCCAAGCGCGTGGCCGCGACCGATGCCTCGGTGATGATCTTCGGCGAGAGCGGCACCGGCAAGGAGCTCATCGCCCAGTACATCCACCGCCACAGCCGCCGCACCAACCGCAAGCTGGTGCCGGTGAACTGCGCCGCCATCCCGGGCGCGCTGCTGGAGAGCGAGATGTTCGGCCACAAGAAGGGGAGCTTCACCGGCGCGGATCGCGACAAGCCGGGCCTCCTCGAGATGGCCAACGGCGGCACCTTCTTCCTGGACGAGCTGGGCGAGATGCCCATGCCGCTGCAGGCCAAGCTGCTGCGCGTGCTGCAGGACGGCGTCGTGCGCCGCGTCGGCAGCGAGAAGCAGGACGCGGTGGTCGACGTGCGCTTCGTCTCCGCCACCAACCGCGACCCGCGCGAGGCGGTGCAGAGCGGGCTGCTGCGCGAGGACCTCTTCTATCGCCTGTGCGTCGTCCCCATCCGGCTGCCGGCGCTGCGCCAGCGGCCCGAGGACATCGCGCTGCTCGCCCGCCACTTCCTGCAGCGCTTCTGGAGCCGCCACCGCAAGGCGGGCACGCCGCTGCCGGTGCTGACGGAGGAGAGCATCGCCTTCCTGCAGACGCGCCCCTGGAAGGGGAACGTGCGCGAGCTGCAGAACGTGATGGAGCACGTGACGGTGGTCGCGGAGCCGGGGCGCCCGATCTCGCCGGACGACATCCCGATCTACGAGGATGCGCCGATGGAGCAGGGCGGCACGGCCGGCCTGCCCGCGACGATCTTCAACGAGTCGTTCCACACGGCCAAGGAGCAGCTGGTCACGCACTTCGAGCGCGAGTACCTGACGCGCCTGACGGCGCGCGCGGCGGGCAACATGTCCAAGGCCGCGCGGCTGGCGAGCATCGACCGCACGACGCTCTACCGCCTGCTGGAGAAGCACAACATCCGTCGCGACGACGCCGGCGCGGCGCTCGCCACGTTCGGCGACTGACCGGCGCACCCGCGCGATGAGCACCGGCGCCGAGCCGCCCCGCCTCGTCCCTCCGCTCCGACTCGTGACCGACGAACCGGAGAGCTTCCACCCGCTCACCACGCGGGCCACGCCGCTGCTGCCGCCCCGCGAGGCCGCCGGCCGGCGCGTGGACGTGTGGGAGGAGGTGGACCGCGCGGCGGCGTGGGTCAGCGACCACTGGACGGCGTCGCCCGGCACCGCGGCGCGCGCCGACCGCCGGCCGGACAACGCGGTGCGCCACGCGCTCCGCGTGCTGTGCGTGGCGCTGCGCGGCGCGGTGCAGGACGGTCCCGGGGGTGGGGCGGTGGTGCCGCCCGAGCTGCCCTGGTCCGTGTCGCTCACGGACCTCGTGCGCGCGCTGCGCGCGCGGCTGCTGCAGCAGACGGTGACGCAGGAGGCCGCCGGCGAGCCGAGCGCCGATCCGCGGGCGCTGGTGGCGGTGCTGGCGGCGTGCGAGCGGCTGGAGGACGCCGCGCGTGCGGACGTCGCGCGCGTGGTCGTCGAGCAGCTCTCGGGGGCGCGCGCGCTGGAGCTGCTGGTCGAGGTCGCGCACGACATGCGCTCCCCGCTCGGCTCCATCCTCTTCCTGGTGGAGCAGCTGCGCGCGGAGCAGGGCGGGCCGATCACGGCGGCGCAGGAGCGGCAGCTGGGGCTCGTCTACGGCGCGGCGTTCGGGCTGACGGCGCTGGTGGGCGACGTGATGGAGCTGGCGCGCGGCGGCGACCGCCTGGCCGCCGGCGAGCCCGCGCCCTTCTCGCTGGCGCAGCTGCTGGAGGCGGTGCGCGGCATCGTGCAGCCCATCGCCGAGGAGAAGGGGCTGACGCTGGTGATCGGCGAGGCGCCGGCCGGCGCGCGCACCGGGCACGGGCCGGCGATCCAGCGCGTGATCCTGAACCTCGTGACCAACGCGCTCAAGTTCACGCCCGCCGGCGAGGTCGAGCTGCGCGTCGCGGCGGAGCGCGGCTCGCGCGTTCGGTTCACGATCCGCGACACGGGGCGCGGGATCCCGCCGCGCGTGCTCGCGCACCTGTTCCAGACGTTCCGCGAGCGCCCCGAGGCGCGCGACTACGCGTTCTCGAGCGCGGGGCTGGGGCTGGCGATCTGCCAGAAGCTCGTGCGCGCGATGGGCGGCGAGCTGTCGGTGGACTCCGAGGTGGGGCGCGGGACGCGGTTCGAGTTCGTGCTCGACCTGCCGCACGCCCCGCTGGTCTAGCGCGGGCGCCGGCTACTCGCGCGACGGGCGGCTGCCGCGCGAGCGGCCCTGCGCGCGCTCGCGGCCCGGGGTGGGGGCATGCGCGCCGCGCTTCCCCGTGCGCCGCTCGAACACGACCTCGTCGGCGAGGATCATGAAGCGGATGATCTGCCGTCGCACCGCCGCGAACTGGCGGCTCCGGTCGCGGAAGCGGTCGTTCGACACCAGCGACGCGTCGAGCTCCTTGGCGAAGCTGAGGAGGAAGTAGTCCGCGTCGGTGCCGGCGGGCGCCTGGTGGATCTCGCCGCTGCCGACCAGCGACTCGTAGTGCACGCCGTCGTCGATCTGGTGGCGCAGCGCCGCGTCGGCGACGATGATCGGGTCGAAGCCCTGCGCGAGCAGCCGGTCGCGGACGAGCAGGATGTTGGCGAGGCGCGCGCCGCCCTCGGTCGCGTGCGCGACGTTCGAGCCGTCGATGAGCGCGCGCGGGCGCGCGTCCGCGGTGTGGGGAGCGGGTGCCTCGTCCGCTCCGGCGGGTCCGGCCTGGGCCGTGGTCATGCCGCGCTGTCGGGCAATTCGCGTGCACCTCGGACGAATGGTGCGCCGGGGTGCCGGAAATGGGCGGACCCGACCATCGTGTTGCGTCGGCGGCGGGGCGCCCGTCCCGCCGCGTTCCCCCCGTCCGCGACGCCCGCCCGTGTCCGCCTCCCGACCGCCCCGCCACTGGCTTCTCAAGTCGGAGCCCGAGTGCTTCGGCTTCGACCACCTGCTCGCCGCGCCCGACCGCACGACGTACTGGGACGGCATCCGGAACTACCAGGCGCGCAACTACATGCGCGACGACATGCGGGTCGGCGACCTGGCGTTCTTCTACCACTCGAACGCCGAGCCGGCGGGGGTGGCGGGGATCGTGGAGATCGTGCTGGCCGCGTATCCCGATCACACCGCGTTCGACGCGACGCACGAGCACTTCGACCCCAAGAGCGACCCGGACGAGCCGACCTGGCTGATGGTCGACGTGCGCGCGGTGGCGCGCTTCCCCAACTACGTCTCGCTCGACGCGCTGCGCGGCGCGGCGGGGCTGGAGGAGATGCTCATCCTGCGGCGCGGCAACCGGTTGAGCATCACGCCGGTGACGCCCGAGGAGTGGGCGGTGGTGTGCGAGCTGGGCGGCCTGCCGGCGGCGGGCGGGCGTCCGAAGCGCGCCAAGCGCTGACACGGCACGGGGGCGGGCGCATCGGCGCCCGCCCCCGTCTTCGTGCGATGCCCGCCGGGTTAGGCCGCCGGGCGGCGCGGCGCGCGGGCGACGATCTGCACGTCGCCGGCGATGACGTCGCCGTGCACCGCGAAGCGCTGGCCGTCGAGCGTCTCGACGACGTAGCCGTGCGCTTCCAGCAGCTCCAGGACGTGCCGCGCCACCGGGGCGTTGTGCAGCTCGATGCACCACGTCATGGTGCCGCGCTCCAGCAGCGTGCGGGCGCCCTCGAGAACGCGCCCCTCCTCGCCCTCGACGTCGATCTTCACGAAGTCGGGGAGCTCGTGGTCCTGCGCGAACTGGTCGAGCGTCGTCGCCGTGAGGTCGAGCGTCGGCCACTGCGTCTTCCCGTCCACGATCGCCGAGCCGTAGGCGACGTCGGTGAGCGCGAAGGTGACGTTGCGCGGCCGGTCGGAGACGGGGAGCCCGACGACCTCGATGTGCGCGAAGCCGTTGGCGGCCGAGTGCCGGCGGATCTCGGCCGCCGCGTGCGGGGCCGGCTCGAAGGCGTAGACCTGGCGGGCGCGGCGCGCCATCAGCAGCGACAGGTAGCCGATGCTCGCGCCGAGGTCGTAGCAGACGTCGCCCGCGCGCACCTCGCGGTCCACCGCGCGCAGCACGTCCTCCTCGTAGGTGCCGTTGAGGTGGGCGTGCGAGACGTGCTCGCCGGTGACGAGCTTGACGCCCGCCAGCGGCCCGCCGGCGATCACGGCCGTGGAGCCGGCGCCGGAGAGCGACGCGAACGAGCGCCGCGCCAGCCGGTCGAGCGAGCGGCGGCCGTGGACCCACTGCTTCACGCCGCGCGGCAGCACGCGGGCGATCGTGACGGCGATCGAGCGAAGGAGCACGGGGCGGGCGGAGACGGGGAGGAGGAGCGGACGTGGGCGGTGGTCGCAGAGGGGACCCGCCGTCGGCGCGGAAGGTAACGCGTGGCGGGCGCCCGCGGGCAGGGCCGCGCACCCGCGCGTCCACGCGCGCGTGGCCGGTGCTGCCCGCATGTGAACGGCGTCGCTAGATTGGCCCGCAGCGCGGATGCGGCGTCGCCGTCCGCGTGCCACGTGCGTACAGGACGCGCGTCAGGACGTACGGCACGACGCGGGTCACGCGTGCACGACGATCGCGACCGCACACCACCCGGGAGAGCGGCATGAGCCAGACCGATACGACGGCGGCCGGCGCGAAGTCCGCGCAGGCGGCGCCGAGCGCGCTGGAAGTGAAGGACCCGCGCACGCAGCGCAGCTACAGCGTCACGATGCTCGAGCGCGGCACGGAGGGCGACGAGGCGATCCGCGCGTCCGACCTGCGCCAGATCAAGACGGCCGACGACGACTTCGGCATGATGAGCTACGACCCGGCGTTCATGAACACCGCGTCGTGCAAGAGCGCCATCACGTTCATCGACGGCGACAAGGGGATCCTGCGCTACCGCGGCTACCCGATCGAGCAGCTGGCCGAGAAGTCGACCTTCCTCGAGGTGGCGTACCTGCTGCGCCACGGCGAGCTGCCGACGCAGGACGAGTATCGCAGCTGGGTGCACGACATCACGTTCCACACGTACGTGCACGAGAACATCGCCAAGTTCCTGACGGGCTTCCGTCACGACGCGCACCCCATGGCGATGCTGACGTCGGCGCTGGCGGCGCTGTCGTCGTTCTACCCGCAGGCGAAGGACATCTTCGACCCGGCGCAGCGCTACATCTCGATCATCCGCCTGCTGGCGAAGACGCCGACGATCGCGGCGATGATCTACCGCCACATGAAGGGGCTGCCGATCGTCTACCCCGACAACTCGCTGCCGTACGGCGAGAACTACCTGTCGATGGTGGCGCGCATGTCGGAGCCGCGCTACGAGGCCAACCCGGCCTTCGCCAAGGCGCTCGACGTGCTGCTCATCCTGCACGCGGACCACGAGCAGAACTGCTCGACGAGCGCGGTGCGCGCCGTCGGCTCGTCGCACGTCGACCCGTTCTCGGCCGTCGCGGCGGGCGTCGCGGCGCTGTATGGTCCCCTGCACGGCGGCGCCAACGAGGCCGTGCTGCGCATGATCGAGCAGATCGGCCACCCGAAGAACGTCCCGGCGTTCATCGAGGAGGTGAAGGGCGGGAAGGGGAGCCGCCTGATGGGCTTCGGGCACCGCGTCTACAAGAGCTACGATCCGCGCGCCAAGATCGTGAAGCAGCTCGCCGACCAGGTGTTCGCGCAGGTCGGCATGGACAAGGACCTCGAGATCGCGCTCAAGCTCGAGGAGGCGGCGCTCAACGACGAGTACTTCGTCAGCCGCAAGCTGTACCCGAACGTCGACTTCTACACGGGGCTGATCTACCGCTCCATGGCGTTCCCGACGTCGTACTTCACCGTGCTGTTCGCGATGGGGCGCATGGCGGGCTGGCTGTCGCAGTGGGAGGAGATGCTGCTCGACAAGGAGCAGAAGATCGCCCGCCCGCGGCAGATCTACGTCGGCGCGCCGGAGCGCCAGTACGTGTCGCAGCTGACCGACTACCAGCCGGACACGCGCAAGGACTCGATCCGGAAGTGACCGCGCGTCGCTGACGGTCTCTGATGCACATGCGACGAGGGGCGCCCGGATCGGGCGCCCCTCGTCGCATGTGCGTCTCGCGCGATCAGGCGCGGTGCGGCGTCAGTCGCTCGTACGTGGCCTCCCACTGCGGGCCCACCGCGTCCCACACGTAGCGCGACTCCACCTCGCGGCGGCCCGCGGCGGCCAGGCGGCGGCCGTAGTCCGGATCGCGCAGGATGCGCAGCGCCCCCTCGGCCAGCCCGCGCGCGTCGCCGCACTCCACCATCCAGCCGGTGCGGTCGTGCTCCACGATGTGGCGGATGCCGCCCGCGTTCGTGGTCACCACCGGCGCGCCCGACGCGAACGCGTCGAGGATGGAGCTCGGGAAGCAGTCGCGCAGCGGCGTCGTCATGTAGATGTCCGCCTCGTGGTACAGCTCGTTCATCTCGGCGGGCGTGACCTTGCCGCGGAAGTCGACGTTGCGCAGCCCCTTCTCGGCGATCCACGCGAGGATCTGCTCGCGCAGCGGCCCGTAGCCCGCGATGAGCAGCCGCGCCTCGGGCACCTCGGCCTGGATCAGGCGGAAGGCCTCGAGCGCCGTCGGGTAGTCGTAGAGCCCCTCGAACAGCCGGTTGAGCAGGAACACCGGGCGCAGCGGCGTGCGCTCGCGGTACCGGCGCTGCTCGAGGTCGAGGTAGTTCGGGATGACGTCCGCCTTCACGCCGAACTTCGCGTACACGCCCGTGAGGTACGGCGTCGGCGTGATGCAGTGCGCCAGCGCCATCGTGCGCGCGGCCGTCAGCGGCCACTCGCGGATGTGATCCTCGAGATCCCCACTGCGGTAGTTGAGGATCACCTGCTTGCCGTACAGCCGCCCGACCAGGATGGCCAGCATCGGACCGAGCGCGTAGGACCAGTACGACGCCGAGAAGACGTGGAGGACGTCGTAGCGGGGCACGCGCCAGAGCAGGAGCGCGAGATAGGCCGCCGTCGTCACCAGCGTCCGCACGAACTTGATGCGCTGCAGCCGGTCGAGCGGCGCGGGCAGCTTCGGGTTGTGGGGGACGAAGCCCACCTCCACCCGGCCCTCGTGGCGCAGGTGCCGCATCAGCCGGTCGGCCTGGATGGCCTGGCCGCCGAGGATGCGCAGCGACGGCGCGACGACGCAGACGCGCGGGCGCACCCGCGACGGCGTCCGGGGGGCTGGCCGGTCCGCGCCGCCGGTTTCCGCGGTCGCGGTGTCAGCGGTATACTCCGGGGACGGCCACGACTGCACGTCAGGCACGAAGGGTGACAGGCGAGGGCTGCAGGGGGCGGACGCGGGGACGGGCCCCGTCCGCGGGAGCGGGTGCTTCGGAGTGTAACGGCGCCGGCAGGGGGCAAGAAGCTGGCCCAGCCGTGACGCGACTGCTCGTGACGCGACGCCCCGTCCCGTGGCCCCGAACGCGCGTGGGTCGTCGTGTCCCTGCGCGTATCTCTGTGCGGCGCCGGTCGGCGCCGCGGCGCCCGAGAGTCGAGGAAGCAGCCAATGTGCGGAATTGCGGGGTGGGTCGGTGCGGTGCCGAGCGGTCCGAAGGTCGAGGCGGTGGGCGCGATGCTGGGTGCCCTCGAGCGCCGCGGCCCGGACGGCCAGGGCGTGCACGCCTGGTCGCGCGCCGCGTTCGGCCACCGGCGGCTCGCGATCTTCGACCTCTCCACCGCCGGCCTCCAGCCGATGGTGACCGAGGACGGCGCGCTCGGCGTCGTCTTCAACGGCGCCATCTACAATTTCGGCCCGCTGCGGGCGGAACTGGAGCGCGACGGCGCCGTCTTCCGGAGCCGCACGGACACCGAGGTGCTGCTCCACGGCTACCGCGCCTGGGGCATCGACGGGCTGGTGGCGCGCATCCGCGGCATGTTCGCGTTCGCGCTGTGGGACGAGCGCCGCGGCCGCCTGTTCATGGTCCGCGACCGGCTGGGCGTGAAGCCGCTGGCCTACGCGCGGACGCCCGACGGCGGGATCGCCTTCGCGTCCACGGTACGCGCGCTGCGCGCCGCCGGCGTGACGGGCGACCTGACCGCCGAGGCGGTGGCCGACGTCCTGGAGTACGGCTGGGTGGACGAGACGCACGCCGCATGGGCGGGCGTCGAGAAGCTGCCGCCGGCGACGATCCTCGAGTGGGCGGACGGCGCGATGTCCACGCGCCGCTACTGGACGCCGCCCGCCGCCGGCAGCGCGGGCGCCGTGACCTTCGAGGACGCGGTGCAGGAGACCGAGCGGCTGCTGCTGCGCGCGGTCGAGTGGCGCCTGCAGGCCGACGTCCCGGTGGGCGCGCTCCTCAGCGGCGGCATCGACTCGGCGCTCGTGTGCTGGGCGGTGCGCGAGCTGGGCGGCGACATCACCGCGTTCACCGTCGGCACGCCGGGCCACGTCGCCGACGAGACGGCGGCCGCCACCGCGACGGCGCAGGACATCGGCATCCCGCATCGCGTGCTGGAGATGCGCGACTTCGACGACGAGGCGCTCGACGAGCTGGTGGGCGCCTACGGCGAGCCGTTCGCGGTGTCGTCGGCGCTCGGCATGCTGCGCGTGTCGCAGGCGGTGCGCGAGTCCGCCACGGTGCTCCTCACCGGCGACGGCGGCGACGACGTCTTCCTCGGCTATCCGCGCCATCGGTGGATGCGGTCGATCGCGCGCGCGGCGCGCCACACGCCCGAGGCGGTGGCGTGGGCGTGGCGGCGCGGGCGGCATCTCGTGCCGCGCGTGGGGATCGCGAAGCGCGGCGTGCACCTCGCCGACTACGTCACCGGTGGCCTCGGCGCGTTCCTCGCGGCGACGCCTGGCCTGCCCGCGCTGCGCCGCCACGGTGTGCTCGGCGAGCGCCTGCGCGACGTCGACGTGGAGGCGCGGCGCATCCCATGGTCGGTGGGCTCCGCGCGCGACCTGCTGGGCGACTACCTGCGCCACGACCTCGCGCACCAGTTCGTGGCCGAGTACCTGACGAAGGTGGACGGCGGCGCGATGTACTGGGCGCTGGAGGCGCGCTCCCCCTTCCTCGACCAGGAGATGTGGGAGTACGCCAGCTCGCTGCCGTACGAGGTGCGCCAGCACGGCGGGGAGCTGAAGGCGATCCTGCGCGAGATCGTGCGCCGCCGCATCGGCCAGCGCGCCGCGTCGGAGCGCAAGCGCGGCTTCACGATCCCCGTGGAGAGCTGGGTCCGCGGCCGCTGGCGCGCGCCGCTCGACGCGCTGCTGGCCGAGTCGCGGCTGCACGCCGAGGGGTGGATCGACGCGCCGGCCGCGCGCCGGCTGCTCGCGTCCCCCACGCTCGACGAGGCGTCGGCGCGTCAGCTCTGGTACGTGCTGGTGGCCGAGCGCTGGCTGCGGCAGGAGCGCGCGTCGGCTCCCGCGCGCGTCGCGGCGCCAGCGACGATGGAGCGTTCGGCGACGGTCAGCGTCTGACGCGCTTCGCGACCGTCGTGCGCGCCGCGGCGACGGTCGCGGCGTAGGTCGCGCACGACGCGCGCACGGGGCACTGGTCGCAGCGCATCACGCGCGCGGTGCACACCAGGGCGCCCAGCTCCATCAGCGCCTGGTTCTGCACCCATGCCGCGCGGCCGGTGCGCGGCACGATCGCCTCGGCGATGCGCCACAGCCGCGTGAGGTCGCGCGGGCGCTTGGGGTCGAGCGACGGCGCGAACACGCGCTGCAGCACGCGCGCGACGTTCGTGTCCACCAGCGCCGAGCGACGCTCGTACGCGAACGACGACACCGCGCCGGCGGTGTAGGCGCCGACGCCGGGCAGCGCGCGCAGCGCCTCGGGGTCTGGCGGGATGACGCCCGGGCCGTCGGCGGCGGTGACGCGGCGCGCCAGCGCGTGCAGGTTGCGCGCTCTCGCGTAGTAGCCGAGTCCCGCCCACGCGTCGGTGACCGCCTCGGGCTCCGCCTCGGCGACGTGCCGCAGCGTCGGGAAGCGCTCCAGGAAGCGCGCGTAGTAGTCCACCACGCGCACGACCTGCGTCTGCTGGAGCATCAGCTCCGAGACGAGGATGTGGTACGGGTCGCGCGTGCGGCGCCACGGCAGGTCGCGGCCGTGGCGGCGGAACCAGGCGCGCAGCCGGGTCCCGAACGCGCGGGCCCGAGCGGGATCGACGACGGGAAGGGGAGGAGCGGGGCGGGGCACGCCCGAAGTCTAGCGCCCTGTCCCGCTCAGCTCACGCGCCGGGTCTTCTTGCGCAGGAAGTCCATCAGCACGAACTGGCCGAGCGACATCGTGTTGGTGAAGTACGCCTTGCCGCGCGCGATCTCGCTGACGCGCTTCACGAACTCCACCAGCGCCCGGTCGCGCGCGAGCATGAAGGTGTTGATGACGATCCCCGCGCGGCGGCAGTCCGCGACCTCGCGCAGCGTCTCGGCCAGCACGTGCGCGTCCAGCCCCATCGAGTTCTTGTAGATCTGCCCGTTGGGCATCGTCAGCGCGCTCGGCTTGCCGTCGGTGATCATGACGATCTGCCGCATGTCCTTCTTCTGCGCCAGCAGCAGGCGCCGCGCGAGCTTCAGCCCCTCGGCCGTGTTGGTGTGGTACGGCCCCACCTGCGCCTGCGCGAGCTTCGCCATCGGGATCTCCTCCGCCGAGTCGTGGAAGAGGATGACCTTGATGGAGTCGCCCGGGAACTGCGTGCGGATCAGGTGCGTGAGCGCGAGCGCGACCTTCTTGGCGGGCGTGAACCGGTCCTCGCCGTAGAGGATCATCGAGTGCGACGTGTCGAGCATCAGCACCGTCGCGCAGCTGGAGCGGTACTCGGCCTGCCGCACGGCGAGGTCCGGGTAGTCGATGTCCATCGGCACGTCGAGCGACCCCGTGCGCGCGAGCGCGTTCTTCAGCGTCTCGTTGACGTCCAGGTTCAGCACGTCGCCGAACTCGTACGGCTTGGTGTAGCCGTCGGCCTCGATGCCGGTCGCGAGGTAGGGCGTGTCGTGGCTGCCGACGCTCGACTTGCCGAACGACCCCAGGAGGTGCCGCAGCGTCTTGAAGCCGAGGAAGTCGATGCCCTTGTCGGTGAGGTTGAACTGCACGTCCTTGCTGGCCGCGTGGGCGAGCGAGCCCCTGCCCGTCACCGGCTGCTGCGTGCCCGGCATCTGCGGCGGCGCGGAGGTCGTGAGGTAGCCCTCCTCGGTGAGCCGCTGCACCAGCTGGTCGAGCAGCTGCGCCAGCTTCTCGTTGGCGTCCTCCGTCCCCTCGCCGCGCAGCGCCTCCAGCATCTCGGGGGTGAACTGCCCGCTCTCCAGCAGCGCGTCCAGGATCGCCTGCCGCAGCGCGTCGAGCGACTTGTCCTGGTCCTCGCCGAAGTCGCCCCAGAAGGGGTGGTGGTGCGGCCCGCCCGCGAACCCCGAGTCGAGCAGGAAGTCGGCGAGGCGGTCGAGCAGCGACTGCAGGTCGACGGCGTCGGCCAGCTCGGGGCTGTACTTGGTGTACGTGTGGAAGCGCATGAGGGCAGCGGTGAGCGTCGAGCGGCGAGCGTCGAGCGTCCGGAGGCGTGCCTGGATACACTATGGGAAGCGCGAAGGTGCGCCGGAAGGTGCCCGATCGGGCGAGACGGCAGCGGACGCCACCGGCGGGCGCGCTCGCCGCTCGCCGCTCACCGCTCGACGCCGCTCCCTTGAACCCGTTCCGCACCCTCGTCCGCCACCGCAACTTCCGGCTCTTCTGGATCGGCCAGACGGTCTCGCTCGTCGGCACGTGGATGCAGACGATGGCGCAGGGCTGGCTGGCGCTCGAGCTCACGAACAACGCGTTCCTGGTCGGCCTCGTGGCCTCGGTGGGCTCGCTGCCCATCCTGCTGCTGTCGTTCGTCGCCGGCGTGTACGTGGACCGCGCGGACCGGCTGCGCCTCGTCATGCTGATGCAGGCGCTGATGCTGGCCGAGGCGTCCACGCTCTGGCTGCTGACGGTCACGGGGCACGTGACCATCGAGGCGCTGCTCGGGCTCGCGTTCGTCTACGGCGTCTGCAGCGCGTTCGAGATCCCGGCGCGCCAGTCGCTGATCATCGACCTCGTGGGCCGCGAGGACCTGTCCGAGGCGATCGCGCTCAACTCGAGCGGGTTCAACCTCGCGCGCATCGTCGGCCCCGCGATCGGCGCGGTGGTCATCGCGGCGTTCGGCATCGCGTGGTGCTTCGGCGTCAACGCGCTGAGCTACGTCGCGGTGCTGATCGGGCTGTTCCGCATCCGCCTGCCGAAGCGCGAGCGCCCCGCGCCCAGCGGCAGCGCGCTGGAGGGGCTGCGCGAGGGCTTCGCGTACATGTGGCACACGCCCGAGGTGCGCACGCTGATGGGCGTCGTGCTCGTGTTCAGCGTGCTGGGCACGCCGTACCTGACGCTGATGCCCGTCGTCGCGCGCGACCGCCTGGGCCTCGGCGCGGACGGCTACGGCGTGCTGCTGGCGGCGGTCGGCATCGGGGGGCTGGCGGGCGCGCTCTACCTGGCGGCCGTGGGCCCGCGCATCCCGCGCGGGCGCCTGCTGGTGGGCGCGTCGTTCGCCTTCGCCACGCTGCTGGTGGCGTTCGCGTTCGTGCGCCAGGCGTGGCTGGCGATGGCGGTGCTGCTCGCGGTGGGCTTCGCGATGATCCTCAACGGCGCGCTGGCGAACGCGCTCCTGCAGGCCATCGTCCCCGACGCGCTGCGCGGGCGCCTGATGGCCGCGTACTCGTTCGTGGTCGTGGGGATGGCGCAGGTCGTCGGCGCCTTTCTCGGCGGCGCGGTGGCGCGCGCGCTCGGCGTCGACTGGGCCATCGGCGGCGGCGCCGCGCTGATGCTCGGCTACGCGCTGTGGGTGTTCACGCGCCACCCGG
Source organism: Roseisolibacter agri (assembly GCF_030159095.1). Lineage (NCBI taxonomy): Bacteria > Pseudomonadati > Gemmatimonadota > Gemmatimonadia > Gemmatimonadales > Gemmatimonadaceae > Roseisolibacter > Roseisolibacter agri. The sequence goes on along the minus strand of NZ_BRXS01000010.1, from coordinate 69,964 downwards.
AGGTCGCGGCGCTCGGACGGCCCGCGTCGGACTAGAGGCGCGCGCGCGCGGTCTCGACCACCAGCGTCGCCGCCTCCGCGAGCCCCAGGCGCGCGCTGTTGAGGCACAGGTCGTAGTGCGACGGGTCCAGCAGCTCGCGGCCCCACCGCTTGCGCACGAGCGTCAGGCGCTCGCGGTCCACGTCGTCCACGCGGCGCGCGGCGGCGCCCAGGGGCAGCCCCTCGCGCGCCGCCACCCGCGCGATGCGCGCGTCGCGCGGCGCGCAGCAGAGCACGTGCAGCGCGTCGGCGCGCGCCGCCAGCGCCGCCTGCGCGCCGCGCCCCACGACCACCACCGGCCCGCGCGCCGCCGCCTCGACGATCACGCGCTGCGTCACGGCCAGCACCTGCTCCTCCGCGGGCGGCGGCGCCACCGACTCGGCGTCGCGTCCGGGCAGCGCCGCGGTCACGGACGGCTCGGCGTCGGTGGCGCCCAGCGCGAGCGCGTCGGCCAACCGCGCGGCGAGCGAGGGCCGCCGCTCGTCGCGCGCCGCCACCGCCTCGCGCGAGGTGCCCAGCCGCGCGGCCACCTCGTCGAGCAGCGCGTTGTCCAGCAGCGGCCAGCCCAGCGCCTCGGCCACGCGCGCGGCGAGCTCGGAGCCGCCGGCCCCGAACTGCCGCGAGACGGTCACGATCGGCACGGCGCGGCCTCCGAGCGGAAAGCCGTCAGCTGCCGGCGCGCACGAGCGACGGCGCGGCCTCCAGCACCGCCTCGTCGTCGCGCGCGTCCAGCACGTCGCGCACGCGCGCCGCCAGCGCGTCGGGCGTGAACGGCTTGGCGATGAACGCCAGCGCCTCGGTCGAGATGCCGCGGTGCAGCACCTCGTCCTCCGTGTAGCCCGACATGAAGAGCACGCGCATGCCCGGCCGGTCGCGCAGCAGCGTCTCCGCCAGCTCGCGGCCATGCATGCCCGGCATGATGACGTCGGTCAGCAGCAGGTGGATCGGCGTCGGGTGGCGGCGCGCCAGCGCGACGGCGCCCGGCCCGTCGGACGCCATCAGCACGTCGTAGCCGCGACGCGCCAGCGTCTCGCGCGCGATCGCGCGCACCGCGTCCTCGTCCTCCACGAGCAGCACCGTCTCGCTGCCGCCGCGCACGTCGCCGGACGCGTGCTCGGGCCGCCGCGCCTCGGGCGCGACGGTCGTGCGCGGCAGGTAGAGCGTGAACACGCTGCCCGCGCCCGGCGCGCTGCGCACCTGCACGGCGCCGCCGGCCTGGCGCACGATGCCGTACACCGTCGCGAGGCCGAGGCCCGTGCCCTTGCCGCGCTCCTTGGTGGTGAAGAAGGGCTCGAAGATGCGCGCCTGCGTCTCCGCGTCCATGCCGATGCCGGTGTCGCGCAGCTCCAGCACCACCCAGTCGCCGGCCGCCACGCCCGGATGCGCGGGATCGTGCGCCTCCACGTGCACGTTGCGCGTGCCGATGGTGAGCGTGCCGCCGTCGGGCATCGCGTCGCGCGCGTTCAGCGCGAGGTTCACGATCACCTGCTCCAGCTGTCCCGGATCCGCCAGCACCGCGTGCAGCGCGGGATCGCGCAGGCCCGTCAGGCGGATGTGCTCCCCGATCACGCGCGCCAGCATCGACTCCAGCCCCGCCAGCACCTCGTTCAGGTCGAGCGGCACGGGCTGCACGACGTGCCCGCGGCTGAAGGCGAGGATCTGCCCGGTGAGCGACGCGGCGCGCTGCGCGGCGACGCGGATCGCCTCGAAGTCCTCGCGCTCCTGCGCGTTGGGGGCGAGGTCCGCCAGCGCCAGGTCGCAGTAGCCGAGGATGCCCGTGAGCAGGTTGTTGAAGTCGTGCGCGATCCCGCCCGCGAAGCGGCCGAGCGCCTCCATCTTCTGCGCGCGGCGCAGCTGCTCCTGCGACTCCTGCAGCGCGCGCTCCGCGAGCCGGCGCGCGGTGACGTCGATCGCCACCGAGAGGCGCGCGGGCCGCCCCTCGTACTCGGTGATGGCGGTGAAGATCTCGACGTCGATCGTCGAGCCGTCCTTGCGCAGGTGGCGCCACACGCCAGCGTTCGCGCGGTCGTTGAACGACTGCGCCATCCCCAGCGACCGTGCGGCCGAGAGGAAGCGCAGCCGCTCCTCCGGCGGGCGGATGTCGAGCAGCGTCTGCGCCGCGAACTCGGCGCGCGACCAGCCGTACTGCGTCACCGCCGCGTCGTTCACCGCGAGGAAGCGGTACGTCCCGAGGTCCACCACGTAGATCGGCAGCGGCGACGCGTCGAACAGCAGCCGGTAGCGCTGCTCGCTGCGGTGCAGCGCGGCCGTGCGCGCCGCGATGGTCGCGGCCATCTCGTGGAACGCGTCGGCCAGCGTCCCCAGCTCGCCCGGCGCGTCCACGAGCACGCGCTTGGGCACCTCGCCCGCCGACAGCGACTGCGCGTCGTCGGCCAGCGCCTCCAGCGGCCGCACGAGGCGGCGGCCCACGGCGACGGCCAGCAGCAGCGACACCACCAGCGTCGCCAGCGCGAGCCCGACGTCGCGCCGCAGCTCGCGGTCCACGCCCGCGAGCGCGGCGCGGCTGGGCACCGAGACGAACACGCGCCAGCCCAGCTCGGGGATCGCGGTGTGCGCGACCAGCTGCCGGATGCCGCCGCGCCCGGTCATCTCCACCACGCCCTCGGCGCCCATCGCGGTCGCGCCCGCGCCGGCGCCGCGGTGCAGCGGTCGCCCGACCCACGCCGCCGCGTCGCGCGACCGCCCGAGCACGATGCCCTGGGCGTCGGTGAGCGTGGCCGTCGCGCCGTCGGGCAGCGGCGCCTGCGCGAACGTGCGCTCGAACGAGCGCAGCCCCACGGTGCCGATGATGACGCCGGCCGCCGCGCCGTCCGCGCCGCGGATCGGGTGCGTGAAGTTCACCGACCAGCGCGTGCTGTCGGGACGCCCGCGCAGCGGATCGCTGACCACGGGGCCGTTGGTGCGCAGCGTCTGCCGGAAGTACGGGCGGTCGCCCGCGAAGATGCTGGCGCGCGCCGGCAGCGGGCGGCGCGAGGTGCCGACGTTGCTGCCGGCCGTGTCGAACACCCAGAGGTTGCTCACCGCGTCGGCGCCCGTCAGCCCGCGCATCACCGACGCCAGCACCGTGTCGTTGACGGCCGCCGCCGCCGCCGTCGGACGCACCGCGTGCGCGGAGGCCGCGAGCAGCGTCTGGATCGAGTGGGCGCGGTCCTGCACCTGGCCGCGCACCAGGCGCGCCGCCGCCAGCGCGCCCGCCTCCGCCGCCTCGCGCGCGCGCACGGCGCGCTCGCGCGCCCGCAGCGCGGACAGCGCGAGGAACGGCGTCACGACGGTGATGACGAGCAGCACCATCTGGCCACGCATGCCGAGTCCGGACCGCGCACGGCGGGTCGGTACGGGCGTCGCGGGGGCAGCGGACATGGGTGGCGGAGGAGGGGGGCCGCGCTTCCGGACCGGGAGCGCGGCCGGACGGCCGGGCAGGCAGGGAACGGCCGGGACGCGGGCGCGTCGGGCGACGCGCCTGCGGAGCAGGGGAAGGACGGTGGGGAGGACGTCGAGGCAACGGTCCCCACCGCCCGTGGCCGTGCGGAAGATCACTCCGCCAGGCCGATCGCGCACGGGGGTCGTGCGCTCAGTCGGCGGGCAGCCGGCGGACGAAGAGCTGCTCGGCCACCGTGAAGCCCATCGCCTGCCAGGCGGCGGTGGCGGTTGCGTTGTCGGCGGCGGCGTGCAGCCGCAGCTCGTCGAGCCCGCGCTCGCGCGTCCAGGCCTCGGCGGCCGCCATCAGCAGGTGCAGGATCCCCGTCCGCCGCGCCTCGGGCGCCACCCACACGGACGCGACGTAGCCGTAGCGCGGCGGGTCGAGCAGCGGCGAGCCGCGCCCCTCCATGCAGCGCAGGATCCCCAGCGCGCCGCCCGCGGCATCGACCGCCAGCCAGGTCGCCTCGTGCGGTGACGCGAGCTGCTCGGCGAACAGCCTGCGCGCCCGCTCGGGGGCGTCGGCGCGCAGCCGGCCGTAGACCACGTTGCCCGCGTGCGCGCGCAGCAGCGCGAGGCGCATCGCGAGCACGACCTCCAGGTCGTCGGGCGTCGCGCGGCGCACCGTCACCGGCGGCGTCGTCGCCGGCGGCGTCGTCGCCGGCGGTGTCGTCGCCGACGGCGCCGGCCGCGCGGCGCTGCCGCGGCGGCCGGCGGGGCGCCGTTCAGGCACTCAGGCCGCCGCCGAACAGGTCCTGGCCCGGCCGCCGCCGCTGCTCGTTCTGCGCGCGGCCGTACTGGCCCGCGTCGGAGCGCGAGATCTTCTTGCGCGCCACCAGCGCCTCGAGCACCACCTCGCATGCCGCGGCCACGAAGCCCGGATCGTCGTCGTCGGCCAGCCGGCCGGCGCGCACCGCGTCGCGCAGCCCGGGCACCGTGTCGTACGCCTGCGCCACCAGCGCCGACGGCAACTCGTCGTCCACCTGCAGCGCGCCGCCCTCGTCGAACCAGATGATGACGTCGTCCAGGCGGAGCGCGCCCGCGTGCGCCTTGAGCGTCGCGTCGGCGGCGCGGCGGATCAGCTCCCGCGCGATCGCGGGGCCGCCCACCAGCTCCCCCTCGTACTCCAGCTCCAGCTTCCCGGTGATCGCGGGCAGCGCGGCGAAGACGTCGGCCAGCCGCGGCACCACGTCGCCGTCGCCCGTGCGCGCGGCGCGCCGCTCCGCGTTCGAGACGACGTTCTCCATCACCGTGATCGGCATGCGCTGCGACACGCCCGAGCGCTTGTCCACGCGCTTGTCGGTGCGCGCCTCGAACGCCACGCGCTCGACCACCTCCGCGACCAGCGGCGGGACGCGCACGGGGAGCGCGTTGCCGTCGGCGTCCTCGCGCGCGGTCCACGCTTCCTGCTGCGTGATCGCGATGCCCAGCTCCACGCTCTCGGGGTAGTGCGTCACCACCTCGCTGCCGATGCGGTCCTTGAGCGGCGTGATGATCTTGCCGCGCGCCGTGTAGTCCTCGGGGTTCGCGGTGAAGCAGAGCAGCACGTCCAGCGGCAGCCGCACCGGGTAGCCTTTGATCTGGACGTCGCCCTCCTGCATGATGTTGAACAGGCCCACCTGCACCTTGCCGGCGAGGTCGGGCAACTCGTTGAGCGCGAAGATGCCGCGGTTGGCGCGCGGCAGCATGCCGTAGTGGATCGTCAGCTCGTCGGAGAGCAGGTGCCCGCCGCGCGCCGCCTTGATCGGGTCCACGTCGCCGATGATGTCGGCGATCGTCACGTCGGGCGTGGCGAGCTTCTCGACGTAGCGGCCGTCGCGTCCCACCCAGGCGATGGGCGTGTCGTCGCCCGCCTCCGCCAGCCGCTGGCGCGCGAACTTGGAGATCGGCGCGAACGGGTCGTCGTTCACCTCGCTGCCGGCCACCACCGGGATCTCCGGATCGAGCAGCCCGACCAGCGCGCGCAGGATGCGGCTCTTCGCCTGCCCGCGCAGCCCCAGGAGGATGAAGTTGTGGCGCGAGAGGAGGGCGTTGACGATCTGCGGCATGACCGTCTCCTCGTAGCCCAGGACGCCCTCGAAGAGCGGGCCGCCGCCGGCGAGGCGCACGAGGAGGTTGCGCCGCACCTCGTCCTTCACGGATCGGGCGCGACGGGAGGCGAACGACGAGCGCTTGAGCGCGCCCAGGGTGTCGGGACGTGACGCCACGGGGGATCTCCGGGAAGGCGATGGAACGCTTTGCACACGCCAGGCGGCCGCAAGATCCATTCGAGCGGGGCGCGGCGCACGGGGCAGCGCGCGGCGCGCGTGCATCGCGCCGGCACCGGGCCGAACGCGCGGCGCCGGCGCCAGGTTCGTGCGGCTGCGGACGTCGTCGAGGCGGAGAATCGCGGCCGCCCGCAGGTCGCGCGCATGCCACATGCGTACGAGACGCCGCCGAAAGGCGTTGGTAGTGCGCGACTTGCCGGAGGTACCCCGTGGCATGCGTACCTTGACAGCCCTCTACGCGCCGGTGAGATTGGACGCGCCAAATCCGAGCCCGACATTTCGGGCGCGGATATGTGGCGCGCCGATCGTGCGCGTCACAGTCCCCCGCCCCACCCCCAGGAGATCGCTGATGAAGCGCCTTGCCCTCGTCGCTGCCGTGCTCGTTCTCGCCGCCTGCTCCACGAAGGAAGAGACCCCGGTGGCTGACACGGCCGCGCCGGCGATGACCCCGGCTCCGGCCGCGATGGACACCGCCATGAAGGTTGACACGACCATGAAGACGGATTCGGCTGCCAAGGCCGACTCGGCCGCGAAGACGGATTCGGCCGCGAAGCACCCGTAATCTCCTGGCTCGGTTTGGCAAGAGCGGGGCGCGTCGCGACAGCGACGCGCCCCGCTCTTGTTTTCCCACTCGCCGCGTCGGCGGATCGCCTAGAGCGGGAAGGGAAGCGGCCCCACCGTCACGCCCCGCTCGGTGCGGAAGCGCGGATCGTCCGCCGTCGCGCCAGCCGCCGCTCCGTCACCCGCCGCCCCGTCCTCCGGGGTCGAGCTCCACCGCGCGGTCAGCACCGCGCCGAGCGGCACCTCGCGGCGCACCATCCCCAGCGCGACGCCGCCGAGGCGCGGCGAGAGCATGCTCGAGCGCACGTCGCCCACGACGCGCCCCTCCTCGTCCAGCAGCTGCGCGCCGCGCGGCACCGGCGTCCCGTCGGGCGGATACGCCAGCCCGCGCAGGTGCCGGTTCACGTGCCCGCGGAAGTGGATGCGCGCGACGACCTCCTGCCCGGTGTAGCACCCCTTCGTGTACGAGATCGCCCGCAGCTCGTCGAGGTTCGCCTCCTGCGGCAGCGTGCCGTCGTCCACGTCCTGGCCCCACTCGGGGTAGCCCGCTTCCACGCGCGCGATCGCGTACGCCAGCTCGCCGCCGGCGACGATCCCCGGCGCCGCGCCCGCCACGCGCGCCCACGCCGCGTCGAACGCCGACGCCGGCACCAGCACCTCGAAGCCGTCGAGCCCCAGGTCGGGAACGCGCACCACCAGCAGCGCCTCGCCGCCCGACGTGAGCGTCGCGTGGCCGTACGGCGCCAGCTGCGACAGCGCCGACGGCGGCGTCCCGAACGCGGCCGCCAGCGCGTCGCGCGCGTGCACGCCGTACAACCCGAAGGCGCGCACCTGCTCGGTGATGCGCGCGTACGGCGCCAGGCGCGGGTTCACGTACTTCTTCAGCATCCCGCCCCACCCCTCGGCCGCACGCGCGGGGACGTCGACCACGAGCGCGACGTCGTCCAGCCACGTCCGCACGCCGTCGACGCTGGGCGGGACGGCGGTGCCGCCGTCGATCGCGAACACGCGCACGTCGGCGATGATCTTCCCCTTGGGCGTCAGCGCGGCGGCGTAGCAGCCGTGGCCCGCCGCGAGCGCCGCGACGTCGTTGGTGACCAGCCCGGTCAGCGTCTCGCGCGCCTTGGCGCCGCGGAGCGTCCAGCGGTCGCGATGGCTGCGGTCCACGAGCAGCGCGCCGGTGCGCAGCGCCGCGTACTCCGTCGCCGGGTCGCCGTAGTCGCGGACCAGCGTCGGCGGCGCGGAGGGCGCGGAGCCCACGGCGCGCGCGGACGGAGGCGTGGGAGCGGTCATGTCGGAACGGGAGCGAGATCGAGAAGGGCCGCGAGCGAGCCCGGGGTGAGGCCGGCGAGCGTCGTGAGCCGGGCGTCCGGCGAGGCGCCGCGCTCGTCGTCGTCCGACGCGCGGTGCGCGGATGATGCCACGCGGACCGTCCGCAGGCCGGCGGCGCGTGCGGCCGCGACGCCGAGCGCGTCGTCCTCGAACGCGACCGTCGCGGCTGGCGCCGCGCCGCCGCGCGCGGCCAGCCGCGCCAGCGCCAGTCGGTGCCCGTCCGCCGCCGGCCGCGGCGCCCGCACGTCGTCCGCGGTCACGACGCACGCAAAGTGCGCCTCGAGCCCGGCGAGGGCGAGCACCCCGTCCACCTCGCGGCGTCGCGCGCGCGTGACGAGACCGAGGCGCAGCGCGCCGGCGAGCGCGTCCAGCGCCTCGCGCGCACCGGGCGCCAGCGTCGCGCCCGCGGCCAGCTGCGCCGCGAACGCCCGCTCCGCGCGCCGCGCGACCAGCTCGACCGCGGTGTCGTCGAGCGCACGCGCGGCCTCCGACGTCGGCGCCAGCCGCGCAGCGGCCACCACCGCCGCCGCGTCGGGCGAGAGGCCCGCGCACCACGCGTCGTACTGCGCCGGCGCGAGCGTCACGCCGTCGTCCGCGAGCGCGCGCCGCAGCGCCTCCCGCCGCGCGGCGTGCGTGTCGACCAGCACGCCCTCGAGCTCGAACAGCGCCGCCTGCAGCATGCGGCCAAATGTATCGCGGCATCCGGAGGCGCGAGAGCGGCGCGCGTCACCCCACGATGCACGACGGGCCGACTCCGTGAGGAGCCGGCCCGTCGCGTTCCGTCAGGCGGCGCGCGTCAGACGCGCATCAGCGGCCGCTGTTGTCCAGCTCGATGAGCGTGCGACGGTTCGTCGCGCGGCCCTCGGGGTTGCTGTTCGAGGCCACCGGGTTGCCCTCGCCCGCGGCGCGCGGCGTCATGCGGCTCTCGGAGATCCCCTTGCTCACCAGGTACGCGCGCACGGCCTCGGCGCGGCGCTCGGAGAGGCGGTTGTTGTAGCTCTCGCCGCCGATCGCGTCCGTGTTGCCCGTCAGGATCAGCTTCAGCTGCGTCGCCTCGGGGCGCGACATCGACGCCGCGATGTCGTCCAGGATGCGGCGCGCGTCGCTCGAGATCTCGGCGCGGTCGAAGTCGAAGTTCACGACGCCGATGACGACCGTCGCGCTGCTCGCCGTCGACGTGCTGGTCGCCGCGTTGGCGCCCGGCTGCGTCGCCGCGGCGATGCGGTCGCGGTAGATCGTGTCGGGCGGCGTGACGACGCGGACCGTGTCGACGCGCGCGATCGTCTGCGTCACGACCGACGTCGTCGGCTGGTTGCGGAACAGGATGCCGAGGCCGAGGCGGATGCTCGGCTCGAAGCGCGGCGTGCGCTCCTCGTTGTCGATCTCGTTCGCCTCGTCGCGCGGCTCCTTGTCGTCGATCACGTACAGGCCGCCGACGTCGCCGCGGATCGTGACGCGCGGCGTGACGAAGAGGCGCAGGCCGAGCAGGCCGGTCGGGCCGTGGCCGCGCGGGCCGACGCCGTTCACGCGCTCGCGCGCGAAGCCGTCGTAGCCGTAGCCGGCGCCGATGTGGAAGCTCGTGCGGCCGCGCTGCGGCGTGTTGTAGAGCAGGCGCACGTCCCACAGCGTGTGCGAGACGTCGTCGAGGTCCGTGCGGTTCGGGAACGGGTTGATCGTCGGCTTGGTGACGCCGAACGACACCTCGCCCTCGACGGCCAGGTTGTTCCAGATGTAGTAGCCGAGGCGGCCGCCGCCGGCGATCACGTTGTCCGTCTGCGTCTCGTCGGGGAAGATCGTGTAACGGCCGATGGCGCCGATCTCGATGGCGCGCTGCCGGATGCCCGTGGGCAGCTGGGCCGACGCGAGCGACGGCAGCGCCAGGGCGGCGAGCATGCCGGCAGTGACAACCAGACGTGTCTTCATGTGGGAGGTCGTGAGGGTAAGCCGGGCGCGGCGCGACAGCGAACGATCGAACGAACGTGGGCGAGGCCTCCGGTCCGACGTCCGTGCGCACTCCGTCGCCGAACCGCGGCCAATATACAGCGGCCCGGTCCATGGCACGATCGACGGCGCGTCACGCGATGCGTTGGGCGAGGCCCGTGTCAGTGTCGGGGTCGCCTTCGCACGTTCCATGCGCGCGCGACGCACTGTGCCGTACAAACGCATGTAGCGAGCACACGGCGACGCCCGGTGCGGCGCGCGCGCCACAGTCGCGCGATAAACAGACGTCGCGCGGCGACTGCGGGTGCGCTCTAGCGCGGCGCCGACGCGTACGCGGCGTCCAGCAGCTCCACCGGATGGACCACGCGCGCGGCCAACCCGCTGCGCGCGAGCCCCGCGCCCAGCTGCATCAGGCACCCCGGATTGCCGCTCGCCACCAGCGCGGCGCCCGTCTCCGCGACGTGCTGCAGCTTGGGCGCGAGCACCGCGTCCGACGTCTCGGGCTCGATCAGGTTGTAGATCCCCGCGCTGCCGCAGCACTGGTCCGCCTCGGCCAGCGGCACTAGCTCCACGCCGCCCACCGCGCGCAGCACCGCCAGCGGCGGGTCCGCGAGGCGCTGCGCGTGCAGCAGATGGCAGGGGGCGTCGTAGGTCACGCGCACCGGCGCGGCGCCGTCACGCACGCGGCCCCGTGCGGGGCGCGGGCCGGCCGCCGCCAGCAGCTCGCTCACGTCACGCGCCCGCTGCGCGACGGCGTGCGCACGCTCGGCCCACGCGGGATCGTCGGCCAGCAGGTGCCCGTACTCCTTGAGCATCGCGCCGCAGCCCGCGGAGTTGGTGACGATCGTGGCGTCCGGCGCGCGCTCGAACGCGGCGATGTTGGTGCGCGCGAGCGCCCGCGCGCCTTCGAGGTCGCCCGCGTGCGCGTGCAGCGCGCCGCAGCACCCCTGCCTGCGCGCCGCCGTCATGCGGTAGCCGTTGTGCGCGAGCGTGCGGCGCGTGGCGGCGTGCGTGTGCGCGTAGAGGCCGCGCATCACGCAGCCCTCCAGCAGCACGGCCGGCCCGCGCGCGCCGTCGCCCGCGGCGCGCCAGCCGCGCGTCGGCACAGCGCGGCGCGTCGAGGCGAGCATCGCCATCGCGAAGCCCAGGCGCCCGCGCACCACGCGCGCGAGCAGGCCCGGGATGCGGGTCGCGCGCAGCACGCGCGCGCCGAAGAGCACGAGCGCCAGCAGCCACCGGCGCGCGAAGGTGCCGAGGATCACGCGCGCCACGAGCGGGCGCGGGCGCCCCTCGGCCAGCGTCGCGCGCATCGCCTCCAGCATCTGGCCGTACGGCACGCCCGACGGACATGCGGTCTCGCACGCGCGGCAGCCCAGGCAGCGGTCGATGTGCGTCTGCACGTCGGGGTCGTCGACGGGCAGCGTCCCCTCGAGCACCTCGCGCATCAGCAGGATGCGGCCGCGCGGCGAGTCGTTCTCGTCCTGCAGGTTCACGTACGTGGGGCACGCCTGCAGGCAGAAGCCGCAGTGCACGCACGCGTCGATCCCCGATCGGACGTCGGCGAGCGGCGTGCCGGGGAGCGCGCACGGCGCGGCGACGGGAAGGGCGGTGGAGCTCATGATGATGCGGCGGGACCGGCGTCCGGCGCGTCCATCGCGCCGGGGTTGAGAAGGCCGTGCGGGTCGAACGCGGCGCGTACGCGGCGTGACAGCGCGTCGGTGGCGCGTGGCGCGCTCCAGTCGGCCGCGAGCATGGGCCAGAGCGCGGCGGGGGCGCGCTCCAGCACGCGGCGCACGGGCGGCGCATCCGTGGCGGGTGCCGACGCGCGCGGCATGCCGAAGCCGTCCGCGCCCGGCAGCACGAAGCGCACGACGCCGCGCGTGACGCTGGCATGCGCCATCAGCCCGAACGCGCGCGCGGCGGGCGCGAACAGCTCCGCGCACAGCGCGGCGAGGCGCGACGGCCGCGCGGAGATCCGCGCGACGATCGCATCCGCGGGCTCGCAGCCGCGCAGCCGTGCCCACACGTCGGGCGGCAGCTCGCGGAGATCGCCGAGCGTGGCGAGCGTCGCGCGCTGCGCGTCGACGGCGGAGGCGTTGCCGGCCAGCCGTGCCAGCAGCAGCGCGCGGTCGCCCGCGTCCAGCTGCGTGGCCAGCGGCGCGTTCACCAGCTCCAGCGCCCACGCGGCGAGCGACGCGGCGCGCAGGCGCGCCAGCCACGCATCCAGCTCGCGCACGGACGGCAGCGCGACGGCGACCGTCGCGTCCACCTCGGGGAGCGCGCGCAGCCGCACGCTGACCTCCGTGAGCGCGCCGAGCGTGCCCCACGCGCCCGTGAGCAGCCGCACGAGGTCGAAGCCGGCGACGTTCTTCACCACGCGACCGCCCGCGCGCACGACGTCGCCCGTGCCGGTGACGAACGCGAGCCCCAGCACGTTGTCGCGCGGCCCGCCGAACGCGTGCGCGAGCGGCCCGACCGATGCCGTGGCGACCGTCGCGCCGATGGTGCCCGCCGCGTCGCCGAACGGATCGAGCGCGAGGAGCTGGCGCTCCGCCGCCGTCACGCGCGCGATCTCGGACAGCGGCGTGCCCGCGCGCGCGGTGAGCGTGAGGTCGCCCGGCACGTAATCGACGATGCCGTGCAGCGCCGACAGCCGCAGCGTCGCGTCCGCGCGCACCGGCCGACCGCCGCCCGCCCACGTGCCGCCGCCCACGAGTCGCAGGCGCGTGCCGCGCGACGCCGCCTCGCGCACCAGCGCCGCCGTCTCGGGCTCGTCGCGCGGCGCGCCGAAGAGGGGCAGCGTCTCCGGCGCCGTCGCGGCGGTCGTCACGACGCGGCTCCCGCGTGCCGGCGCACGGCGGGCGTCGCGTGCCACTCGCGGCACGCGTGCACCGGCACGACCTTGCCCGGGTTCGCGCGGCGCTCCGGATCGAACACGTCGCGCAGCCGGCACATCGCGGCCAGCGACGGCGCGTCGAACAGCGCGTCCATGTAGTCGCGCTTGTCCAGCCCCACGCCGTGCTCGCCGGTGATGGTGCCGCCGGCGTCGATGCACGCCTGCATCACCTCCGACATCGCGGCGTGCACGCGCGCGCTCTCGTCGGCGTCGTGCGCGTCGTAGCTGATGTTCGGGTGCAGGTTGCCGTCGCCCGCGTGGAAGACGTTGCCGATGCGCACGCCGTGCGACGCGCCGATCTCGGCGATGCGCGCGAGCACCGCGGGCAGCCGCGTGCGCGGCACCACCGCGTCCTGGAGCACGAGGTGCGGGGCGATGCGGCCCATCGCGCCGAACGCCTTCTTGCGCCCCTGCCAGAGGCGCGCGCGCTGCGCCGCGTCGCTGGCCACCGCCACGTCGCGCGCGCCCTCGGCCCGGCAGAGCGCCGCGACGCGCGCCGCGTCCTCGTCCAGCCCCGCCGCCAGCCCATCGAGCTCGCACAGCAGGATCGCCGCCGCGTCCGTCGGATAGCCGGCCGCGTAGATCGACGCCTCCACCGCGCGGATCGCCGCGCCGTCCATCATCTCCAGCGCGGCGGGGACGATGCCGGCCGCGATGATGCGCGATACCGCGCGCGCCGCGTCGTCCATGTCGGCGAAGTCGGCCAGCAGCGTGCGCACCGCCTGCGGATCGCGCGCCAGCCGCACCGTCACGTCGAGCGCGATGCCGAAGCACCCCTCGCTGCCGACGAACGCGCCCAGCAGGTCGTAGCCGTCGTCCTCGCCGTCCGCGTCGCCGAGGGTGACGATCTCGCCGCTGGGCAGCAGCACCGTCACGGCGGCGACGTGGTTGAGCGTCACGCCGTACTTCAGGCAGTGCGGCCCGCCCGCGTTCTCCGCCACGTTGCCGCCGATGGTGCACGCGCTCTGGCTGGACGGATCGGGCGCGTAGTGCAGCCCGTACGGCGCCACCGCGCGCGTCAGCGTCACGTTCACCACGCCCGGCTCCACCACCGCGAGCGCGTTCTCGGCGTCGATCGACACGATGCGATTCAGCCGGTTCAGCCCCACGACGACGATGCCGTCGGCGAGCGAGCCGCCCGAGAGCCCGGTGCCCGCGCCACGCGCGACGAACGGCGCGCCCTCCGCCGCCAGCGCGCGCACCACCGCCACCAGCTCGTCGCGCGTGCCGGGCAGCACCGCCAGCGCCGGCTGCCGGTGGTAGCCCGGCAGGCCGTCGGAGTCGTAGACGCGCAGCGCGCTGGGACGCCGCAGCACGTGCCGCTCGCCGACGATCGCGGTCAGCGCCGCGGCCACGCGCGCGAGCGCGTCGGCGTCCAGCGCGTGCCCTCCGATCTCCGCAGTGTGCGCCGCCATTCAGGCCGACGGCGGAGCGTCGGGCGGCGCGTACGGCCCGTGCCCGTTGCGCCGAGCGCCCACGTGCACCTGCGCGCGCATCTCCACGCCCGGCAGCGCGCGCGTCAGCATCTCGTGCACCTCGCGCAGCCGCGCCACCGCGGACCGCGACGACAGCAGCCGCTGGCGCGTGCCCAGCTCCAGCTCCACGGCCGCCGCGATCGCGAACGACAGCGCGGCCGGATCGGACGGCAGGTCGGGGATCGGGTCGCCGTCGTCGGCGATCGCGCGCGCGGCGCGCGCCACGCGCTGGAACGCCTCGCGCGTCCCCGCGTCCAACGTGCGCAGCGTGTCGTGCGCGTCGGGCTCCGGCTCGTCGGTCCACGGACGCACCTCGGCCACCAGGTACGCGGTCTCCGACTCCACCAGTCGCGCGACGGCGAAGCGCTCGGCGCCCTCGACGAGGATGTTGGAGCGTCCGTCGGGCAGCGTCACGACGTCGCGCAGCTCGGCCACGCAGCCCACGGCCCCGGCGCGCGGCGGCTCGCTCCCCGCGCTCAACACGATGCCGAAGCGCCCGTCCCCACGCTCGCAGTCCGCGAGCAGCGCGCGGTAGCGCGGCTCGAAGACGTGCAACGGCAGCGTCGCACCGGGGAACAGCACGAGCGGCAGCGGGAAGAGCGGCAGGCGGGCAGACGACGTCACCCGGGCAAGCTACCTGCGCCGGTTCGTGAGGGGGAGCGCTGCGCGCCTCGCGCGCGCTCGGGCGCGCCGGTGCCGGTGCGCGCTCAGCCCGGTGCGTGCACGCGCGCGAGCATCGCGCGCAGCTCGGCCAGCTCGAACGGCTTGTTCAGCACCGGGCAGCTCGAGTGGCGCAGGAAGTCCGCGGCCTCCGACGACACCGAGTCGCCCGTCGAGAGGATCAGCCGGTCGAGCAGCTCGGGCCGCGCGGCCGCGAGCCGCGCGTGCAGCTCGATGCCGGAGATGCCGGGCATGCGCAGGTCCGAGATGATCACCGCGTACTCGCGCGTCGGCGCCCCGTCGTCGTCGCCCAGCAGGTGGCGCAGCGCCTCGGTCCCGTCCTCGGCCTCGTCGACGTCCCACCCCATGCGCACGAAGAAGCGGCGCAGCGCCTGGCGGATCACCGGCTCGTCGTCCACCAGCAGCGCGCGGGGGCGCGCGGCGTCGCTCGGAGTCGCGGCGGGCGCCGTGGGGCGGGGTTCGGACGGATCGTGCATACGACCGGGATGGGACGCGGGAAGCGCCGGCGTCGCGTGGATCGCGGCGGGCCGGCTTCGGAAGATATCCGGAGCGTTCATGAGGCCAAGCGGCGTCCCACGTCACGAATCGCCCCGTGCAGGCGGCCTCGTGCGTGCGCCCGCGGCTGCGCCGGAACGACGAAGGGGAGCCCCGTGTCGGGGCTCCCCTTCGTGACGTCCTCGCGGTGCGCGCGGCGGTCAGGCCGCGTGCCAGAACCCGGCGAGGGCGGTCCCGTCCGCGCTCTCGCGCAGCTTCGCGAAGGCGCGCTCGCGGATCTGGCGGATGCGCTCGCGGGTCACGCCCATCAGCGCGCCGATGCGCTCCAGCGTCATCTCCTCGGCCCCCTCCTCGAGGCCGTAGTAGAGCGCGAGGATCTTCCGCTCCCGCGGCGTCAGGTGCTGGGCGAGGGCGCTGTGCAGCGACTCGCGCATCAGCTTCTGGTGCGTCGCGTCCTCGATGTCCTCGCTGGCCTCGTCCGCGAAGCGCTCGCCCAGGGTGCTCGCGTCGCGGTCGCTGCGGTCGACGGGCGCGTCGAGGGAGACCTCGATCGTGCTCAGCTGGCGCGCGCTGCGGACGACCTCCGGCTCCTCCTCGATCAGCTTCGCCAGCTCCTCGTCGGTCGGGTCGCGCCGGAGGACCTGGGCAAGGATCGTCTCCGCGCGGCTCATGCGGATGAGCGCGGAGTTCTGGTTGAGCGGGATGCGCACGGAGCGCGTCTGCTCGGCCAGCGCCTTGAGGACCGCCTGGCGGACCCACCACACCGCGTAGGAGATGAACTTCACCCCCTGGTCGGGATCGAACTTCCGGACCGCCTTGAGCAGCCCCTCGTTCCCGATCGCCACCAGCTCGCTCAGCTCGAGCCCGTGGCCCTGGTACTTCTTCACGTACGAGATGACGAACCGCAGGTTGGCCGTCACCAGCCGCTCGGCCGCCACCTGGTCGCCCTTCTGGGCCAGGCGGGCGAGGCGGCGCTCCTCTTCCGGGTCCTCGATGAGGGGGAGGCGCTGGATGTCGTGGAGGTACTGGTCGAAGGCGCTGGAGGGGGAGGCACGGAAGAACTGCTTGGTGGACCGACCCTCTGTCGCTCGCTGCATAGACGCCCCGTACCGTGTCGCGGGAAGGAAAAGCGCGCGGAATGGACCCGCGCGCGCTGGCCTCGCGGGTGGCAGGGCGCCACGGTAATGCTGGGTACGCAGCCCGTCAACAAAAATGTCACGCGCCGCCGCGGCGGTAGGCCGGGGCGGTCGGGCGTGACGGGGCGCGGTCGCGAGGCGCCCGCCGGGGCGTCCTCGCCAGGGGTCAGACCGGGTCCTTGGGGCGCGTGCGGGTCGTCGCGGTCAGGACGCCGATGCCGATCATCACGATGACGCCGACGCCGATCCAGGTCGGCGGCACGTTCAGCAGGTAGGCGCCGACCGCGAGGCCGACGATCACCAGCAGGAAGCCGG
Organism: Roseisolibacter agri; assembly: GCF_030159095.1. Taxonomy (NCBI): domain Bacteria; kingdom Pseudomonadati; phylum Gemmatimonadota; class Gemmatimonadia; order Gemmatimonadales; family Gemmatimonadaceae; genus Roseisolibacter; species Roseisolibacter agri. The sequence continues at coordinate 53,389 of NZ_BRXS01000010.1, read as the reverse complement.
TCAGGTAGGTGCCGAAGGACGACATGCCGGGAATCCTCTCGGGTCGGGGGGCGAAGGCGGCCCTGCGGCCGGACGCGTACCCGAGGGGCAAGTGCGGGGCCAGCCGGACGAGAACGCTGCGTCCCGCGTGACCGGCCGCTCGGGACACGTTGGTGCGCTGGACCTGAACGGCGAACTGCATCAGCAAGGATGAAAGTCTGAGAAGATCGGATAACGACGGATGGCTCCGGTGGAGTGCGACATTCCTCGCCGCCACACGGAGCGATCCGTCGTTATCAGACCTTCTTCAGAACTTCTCCTTGCATGCCGTTCGGGGCCGGCGCGACGGTGCACGCCACGGAGCACGCCGTACGTCACACGCAGCCGGTCTCAGTCCCCCGCGCCCACCAGCTGCGCGATCCCGTCCCGCATCCCGAACCGCACCGCGTCCCCGCAGTCGGGCGTCCAGATGTCGATCCGCGTGCCCTTGATGGCCGACCCGGTGTCCTCGACCTTGAACCGGCCCAGGTAGCGCCCCGCCGCGTACAGCTCGACGTGCCGGGCGAGCGGGAAGACGCGCGGATCGGCGGCGATGATCCCGGGACGGACGACCGTCCCACGCCGGGTGCGGCCGCGCAGGCAGTAGGCGGACAGGCGCACGTGCACCGCCTCGCCCGGCCGCGCCCGGGTCAGCAGCGACCGGAGCGCGGGGAGGCGCGGGCTGAGCACCCGCGGCAGCGCCAGGCGCGGCATGATCAGCCCCGACGACGCCAGCTTGAGCGCGGCGAACGGCTTGGGCAGCTCGCGGGCACCGGGCCTGGCGGCGGCCTTCCTCACGGCGACCACCGGGGGCGCGACGGCCTTCACGTGCACGGGGTGGTGCAGCCAGTCGCCGACGACCAGCACCGGCGCGTGCCGCTCGGTGTCGCTCTCGGTCGAGTCGGTCGCCGCGGAGTCCACCGCGAGCCCGGTGGCCAGCGTCTCCGCCTCCTCGTCCGACCCGCGCAGCCCCTCGCCCAGCTGCGCCAGCGCGGCCAGCCCGGCGACGGCGATCCACGCCAGCGCTCCGGCCAGCGTCGGCCGGCGACGTCCGGCGCGCGCCCGGCGGCGGTCGGGGACCGGCGCGGCGGCCGGACGACTCACGCGCGACGCTCCGCGTGCCACGCCGGCGCCAGCACCTCGCGCACGAGCGCGTCCGGCACGGGCACCGCCCACCGGCCGCCCGCGGGCTCCATCGCCCCGATGCGCCTGGGCAGCGCGTACTCGACGACGCCGGCGCGCGACTTCTTGTCGCCGCGGGTCGCCGCCAGCACGGCCTCCGGGTCGAGGGCGGTCGGGCGTCCGCTGGGGAGCCCCACCCGGTCGAGCGCCGCCGCCACCGTGGTCGCGGTGCCCGGCTCGGCCAGCCCCAGCCGTTCGGCGAGTCGCGCCTCGAGCGCCATGCCGGCCGCGACCGCCTCACCGTGCCGCAGGGCGAAGCCGCTCTCGGACTCGAGCGCGTGCCCGAGGGTGTGCCCGAAGTTCAGGATCTTGCGCATGCCGCCCTCCCGCTCGTCGTGCGCGACCACGGACGCCTTGATGGCCACGCTGCGCGCGACCACCCCAGTGAGGGACGCCAGCCACGCCGGTCGGTCACGTCCATCAGTGGACGCCGGCCGCCAGCGTGACAGGCTCGGCAGAAGCTCGGCGACGGCGTGAAAGTACGCCGTGTCCGCGATCACACCATGCTTGACGGACTCGGCCGCTCCGGCCAGCAGGTCGGCGCCCGGGAGGGTGACGAGCACGGCCGAGTCGATGACGACGGCCGCCGGGGGATGGAAGGCCCCGACGAGGTTCTTCCCGGCCGGCGTGTCCACGGCCGTCTTCCCGCCGACGGACGCGTCCACCATCGCCAGCAGGGTGGTCGGCACCTGGACGACCGGCACGCCCCGCATGAAGGTCGCGGCCACGAAGCCGGCCAGGTCGCCCACGACGCCGCCCCCGAGGGCGATCACTGTCGTGTCCCGTGCACAGCCGGCGGCCAGCATCGCGTCAGTCAGCTCCGCCCACCGCCCGCGCGTCTTCTCGGACTCGCCGGGCGGCACCTGCAGCACGAGCGGCTCGCCGATCGGCGCCAGCGTGGCCCGGACCCGGTCGGCGTGCAGCCCCGCGACCGTCGTGTCGGTGATCAGGACCAGCCGGTGGGCCGGCGCGTGCGCCGCGACGATGGCGCCCAGGCCATCCAGGGCCCCCTCGCCGATCCAGACCGGGTAGGGGAGGCGCCCCTCCGCGGCGTCGGAGAGGCCGGCTCGGGGCGGGACGTGCCGGCCGGGGGCCGCGGGGGCGCCCGGACCGCCGTCGCTCACCAGGTGACCTCTCCCGCGCCGGCGCGCCGGTTGGCCACGCGCGCCAGCATGAAGAGCAGGTCCGAGAGCCGGTTCAGGTACTGGATGACCAGCGCCGGCAGCTCGACCTCCTGCGCCAGCGTCACCACCCGCCGCTCCGCCCGGCGGCAGATCGTGCGGGCCACGTGCAGCGCCCCCGACTTGGGCGTTCCCCCCGGGAGGATGAAGCTCCGCAGCGGCTCCAGCTCCTGCTCGCAGTCGTCGATCGCCCGCTCCAGCTCCGCGATCCGCTCGTCGTCGATGCGGGCCTTCTGCAGCTGCTCGCGCATCTTCGCGTGGTCGGGGGTCGCCAGCAGCGCCCCGATCGCGAACAGGTCGCGCTGCACCGGCACCAGCACCTCGTCCACGCGCGGCATCAGCTCGATCGCCCGCGCGAGCCCGAGCGCCGCATTGAGCTCGTCCACGTCGCCGTAGGCCTCGACCCGCGGGTGGTCCTTGGAGACGCGCCCGCCGCCGAACAGCGCCGTGCCACCGGTGTCACCGGTCCGGGTGTAGATCTTCATAGGGTCGCAAAGTAGCGGAGGACGATACGGCGGAGAACGGAAGGGCGGAGGACGGTGGGGCGTGATACCAGAAGGCGGACCCCTCGGCTCGACGCTTCGAGCTTGGAGGGTCCGCCCTCTCGTTTCACGCCCTTCCGTCTTCCGCTTCACCGTCCTCCGCCCTTCCGTTCTCCGCCGTTTTAGGTTTGTCCCATGGCAACCCATCCCATCGTCGACATCACGATCATCGGCGGCGGCCCCACGGGCCTGTTCGCCTCCTTCTACGCCGGCATGCGCGGCGCCACGGCGCAGGTCGTGGACGCCCTCGCGCAGCTCGGCGGGCAGCTGACCGCGCTCTATCCCGAGAAGTACATCTTCGACGTCGCCGGCTTCCCGCAGATCCTCGCCAAGGACCTCGTGAAGCAGCTCGTCGACCAGCAGGCGCGCTGGAACTTCCCCGCGCACCTCGGGCAGCGCGTCGTCGGGCTGGAGGAGGGCGAGGACGCGGACGGGAAGCACCTCGTGCTCGTGACCGAGACCGACCGCTTCCCGACGCGCGCGATCGTCGTCGCCGCGGGCATCGGCGCGTTCTCGCCGCGGCGCCTCCCGCAGGCGTGCGCCGAGCCGTGGTACGGCCGCGGGATCTTCGACGTGGTCACCGATCCGGACGCGTACGCCGGCCAGCGCGTCCTCATCATCGGCGGCGGCGACAGCGCCTTCGACTGGGCCACGCAGCTCGTCGGCAAGGCGTCGCACGTGGCGCTCGCGCATCGCACCGACCGCTTCCGCGCGCACGGCGCGACGGTGTCGGAGTTCGAGGCGCACGTCGCCGCGGGCCGCGCCTCGCTGCACACCTTCCACGAGCTGCACGAGATCCAGTGCCACGACGGGCGCGACGACCGCTTCACGCACGTCGTGCTGCGGCAGACGAAGACGAAGGAGACGCTCCCGCTGGAGGTCGACGTCGTGCTGCCGATGCTCGGCTTCGTGAGCGACCTCGGCACGCTCACCGAGTGGGGGCTGCGCCTGGAGAAGGACGAGATCGTGGTGAACTCGCAGATGGAGACGGGGCGCGACGGCGTCTACGCCGCCGGCGACATCACGACCTATCCCGGGAAGCTGAAGCTCATCGCCTCGGGCTTCTCGGAGGCCGCGATCGCCGTCAACCAGGCCGTGCACCACATCTATCCCGAGAAGAAGGTCACGCCGGGCCACAGCTCGAACCTCGCGATCTTCGGGCAGAAGGACGACTGACGATGGACCGCCGGCGCCTCCTCGGCATCGCCCTCGCGCTCGCGGGCGCCTCGACGTCGCTCGGAGCGCAGGCGCCGGGCGGCGGCTGCACCTACGACGCGTGCGCGCTGCGCCGCGAGGGCGTGTTCTTCTCGCAGCGCATCCTCGCCGGCGTCGATGGGCGGGTGGTGGCGCGCCAGGGCTTCGCGGGCTTCCGCCTCGACTCCGCGCTCGCGACCTCTCCGCGCGCGATGGCCGAGGCGCGCATCCACCGCCGCGAGGCCGGCGTGGCCGGTGTGCTGCTCCTCGCAGGCTCGGTGCTGGGGGCGGTGGCGCTGATCGACGCCTCGCGCGATGGCGTCGAGCTGTCGAACACGCGCGCGACCATGCTCGTGGCCGGCGCCGGGATGTCGCTCGTGGGCGGCTGGCGCGCACAGATCGCCGACCGCGCCCTCAACCGTGCGCTCTGGTGGTACAACCGCGACCTGCCGCGCTGAACGCGCCTACAGCAGGTCGCTGACGGGCAGTGCGTCGCCCTCGGCGAACCGCGACGGACGGAACGGGCGCGCGTCGAGCGCGCCCGTTCGGCCGTCCAGGATCAGCTCCGCCACCAGCTGCCCGATCGCGGGCGCGTGCATCACGCCGTGCCCCGAGCTGCCGTTCGCGAGCACGAGGTTCGGACATGCGTCGTCGACGCCGAGGATGAGCGTCTTGTCGGGCGACATCTCGTAGAGGCCGACCCAGTGCGCCGCGTCGTCCAGCGGCACGCCGCGGAGCGCGGGCACGCGCGCGTCGGTGAAGGCGCGCACCGCGTCGAGCCACGGCCGGTGCAGCGACAGGTCCCACGCGTCGCCGTTCGCGCCGGGCGTGTCCACCGGCCAGTTGAGCAGCGCGCGGCCGTCGCGCACGCGCAGGTGGAAGGCGTCGCGCGTCCAGATCGTCATCGGGAAGCCGTCGTCGAGCGGCGCGGGCACGGGCCGTGAGACCGCGATCTGCCGCCGTACGGGCCGCACCGGCAGCGACACGCCGCAGCGCTGCGCCAGCGCGCCGGCCCACGCGCCCGCCGCGTTGACGACGACGTCGGGCGTCCACCGCTCGCCGTCCGCGTGCACCGCGGCGATGCGTCCGTCGGCCGCGCGATCGACGTGCGCGACGCGCGCGCCCCAGCGCACGCGCGCGCCGCGCCGCTGCGCGTCGTCCAGGTAGCCGCGCAGGATCCCCATCGGGCGGATGGTGCCGTCGGCCGGGCCCCACGCCGCGCCCACCGCGCCGTCGAGCTCCACGTGCGGATTGATCGCGGCCGCCTGCGCGGGCGTCAGCTCGATGGTTTCCGGCGCGCCGCACGCGTGCTGCACCGCGCGCGCGTCGCGGAACGCCGCCAGCGCGGCCGCGTCGTGCGCCAGGAAGAGGTACCCCACCGGTCGATAGCCCGCGTCGCCGCCCGTGTCGTCGGCGAAGCGGCGCAGCTTCTCGCGCGCCAGCAGCGACAGCATGACGTTGGGCGCGGTCGCGAACTGCACGCGGAAGCCGCCGGTCGCGCGCGCCGTGCTGCCCGCGCCGGGCGCGTCGCCCGCGTCCAGCAGCACGACGTCGCGCGCGCCGCGCGCGACCAGGTGCCAGGCGACGCTGGCGCCGATCACGCCGGCGCCGACGATCAGGACGGACGGCGCGTGCGTCGAGAAGAGGGCGGCCATGGCGCGCTACGATACAGCCGGGCGCGCGGCGCGGAAGGGCCGGCGCACGGGCGCCGGTGGCGCCGCTCAGGTCATTCGGAGCAGCCGCCGGATGAGCGCCCGCGTGCGGCCCGTGTACGGCGGCGCCAGCAGCCCGGCGCCGCCGAAGCGGCTCTGCAGGAAGACGCCCTTCTTCTTGGAGAAGGTCTGGAAGCCGTCGAAGCCGTGGTACTGTCCCATGCCGCTCGGACCCACCCCGCCGAACGGCAGGTCGTTCACCCCGAGCTGCACGACGACGTCGTTGACCGCCACGGTGCCGGAGGTCGTGCGTGCCAGCACGTCGTCGATGCGCCGCCGGTCGTCGTCGAAGTAGTACAGCGCGAGCGGGCGCGGGCGCGCGTTGACGTAGGCGATCGCGTCGTCGAGCGTGTCGTACGGGACGACGGGCAGCACCGGCCCGAAGATCTCCTCCTGCATCACCGACATCGCGTCGCTCGCGTCGAGGACGAGCGTCGGCGGGAAGACGCGGTTCTCGGGCGTGAACGCCTCGCTCGCCGGGTCCACCGTCTGGACGCGCGCGCCGCGCGCGCGGGCGTCGTCCACCAGCGCCTGCAGCCGCTCCCAGTGGCGGCGCGTGACGATGCGCGTGTAGTCGCGCGTCGCGACGAGGCGCGGATAGCGCGCCGCGCTCGCGCGCCGCACCTCCTGCACGAACGCGTCGACGCGGTCGCGCGGCACCAGCGCGTAGTCGGGCGCGACGCATGTCTGCCCGGCGTTGTACAGCTTCCCCGTGACGATGCGGTCCGCCGCGCGCGCCAGCGGCGCGTCGCGGTGGAGGATCACCGGCGACTTGCCGCCCAGCTCCAGCGTCACCGGCACCAGGTGCTCGCTCGCGGCGCGCATCACCAGCTTCCCGACGCGCGTGGAGCCCGTGAAGATCAGGTGGTCGAACGGGAGCGCGGAGAACGCCGCCGCGACGTCCGCGTCGCCCGTCACGCCCGCGACGTACTCGCGCGGGAACCGCTCGGCGACGATGCGCGCGATCAGGTCGGCGGTGCGCGGCGTGACCTCGGACGGCTTCACGATCACGTGGTTGCCGGCGGCCAGCGCGCCCACCAGCGGCGAGAGCGAGAGCAGCAGCTGGTAGTTCCACGCGCTCATCACGCCCACCACGCCCAGCGGCTGCCAGACGACGCGGGCGCGGCCCGGCAGCAGGTACCAGGCGGGGCGCACCGTGCGCGGACGCATCCAGCGCTTCAGGTGGCGACGCGCGTGCGCGATCTCCGCCAGCAGCGGGAAGAGCTCCAGCAGGAGCGTCTCCTCCGCGGCCCGGCCGCCGAAGTCCTCGGACACCGCGTCGACCAGCGCGTCCTGGTGCTCGCGCAGCGCGTCGCGCAGCGTGTCGAGCGCGGCGATGCGGCGATCGTGGTCCGGCGCCCCGCGGGCGAAGGCCGCGCGCTGCGTCTCCAGCAGCGCCGCGAGCCCCGCCGCGGTCTCAGTCATAGCGCACGCGCGGATCCGTCTTCGCGTACGCGACGTCGGTCAGCAGGTTGACCATCACGAACACGGCGCTCAGGAAGAGGACCGCGCCCTGGATGGCGGGCAGGTCGCGCCGCCCGATGGCGTTGACGACGTAGCGGCCGAGGCCCGGCCAGCTGAAGATCGTCTCGGTGAGGATGCTGCCCGTGAGGTAGTAGCCGAAGTCGAGGCCCAGCACCGTCACCACCGGGATGAGCGCGTTGCGCAGCCCGTGGCGCAGCGTGACCGTGCGCTCGCCCAGCCCCTTCGCGCGCGCGGTGCGCACGAAGTCGCTGTTGAGCACCTCCAGCATCGCCGAGCGCGTGACGCGCGCGAGGAACGCGATGGAGCGCATGCCCAGCGCGAGCGCGGGCAGCACGAGGTACTTCAACCCGCCGTAGCCCGAGGCGGGCAGCCAGCGCAGCTGCACCGCGAACAGCAGGATGAAGAGCAGCCCGACCCAGTACACCGGGAACGAGATCCCCAGGTACGCGCCGCCGAGCGCGGTGCGGTCCACCCAGCCGCCGGGGCGCCGCGCGCTGACGACGCCCAGCAGGATGCCGAGCACGGACGCGAACAGCATCGCGGTGCCCGCGAGCAGCAGCGTCTTGGGGAAGCGCTCCGCGATGTCGCTGGAGATCTCGCGGTTGGTGATGAACGAGCGACCGAGGTCGCCGCGCAGCACGCCGCCGGCGTAGTGCGCGAACTGCTGCGGGAGCGGATCGTCGAGCCGCAGCTCCGCGCGCAGCCGCGCGACGGTGGCCGGGTCCGCGCGCTCGCCGACGATCTCGGCCACCGGGTCGCCGGGCGCGACGAAGAGCAGCAGGAACGTCACGACGAGGACGCCGAGCAGGGTGGGGATGGCCAGCAGGAGGCGGCGGAGGATGAATGACAGCATGAGCTACTCGACGCTCAACGCTCGCCGCTCGACGCTCGCGTCAACCCGCGGGCGGGCCGAGCGTCGAGCGGCGAGCGTCGAGCGGTGAGGGCGCGAATCGTCATCGCGTCCCCGTCGCGTCGATCTTCACGTCCTGCCAGCGCTGGCCGTTGAAGATCGTCGGCACCTGGAAGCCGCGGATCCACGGCTGGACCGCGTACAGCTCGTTGTAGTGGAACAGGTAGATCATCGGCGCGTCGGCGAACGCGAGCGAGTCGGCCTGGCGCGACAGCGCGGCGCGCTGCGCGTCGTCCTGCGTGCGGCGCGCGAGCGTGATCAGGCTGTCCACCGCCGCGCTGCCGTAGAACGAGTAGTTGCCGCCCACGCCCTTGCTGGCCGAGTGCAGCAGCGGGTAGAGGAAGGCGTCGGCGTCGGGGTAGTCGGCGTACCACGTCTTCACGAACAGGTCCGCCTGGCCGTTGCGCGCCGCCTCGCGCACCGCGGACGCGTCGCGCTGCACGAGCTTCGTGCGGATGCCGGCGGCGTTCAGGTAGCCCTGGATGCTCTGCGCCAGCCGCGCGATGGTCGCGTCCTGCGACGACCAGAGCTCGACGTCGATGCCGGTCGGGTGCCCGGCGGCGGCGAGCAGCTGCTTCGCCTTGTTCACGTCGTAGGCGTAGCGCGCGCGCGCCGTGTCCGCGCCCTCCAGCGACGGCGCGATGACGCTCGCCGACAGGCGTCCGCGTCCCGCCAGCAGCTGGTCGAGGATCGCGCGCGTGTCGACCGCGTGGTTCAGCGCCTGCCGCACGCGCGGGTCGCCGAGCGGGCCGCGCGTGGTGTTGATCGCGACGTGGTAGAGGATGAGCGCGGGCGCGCTCTGCAGGCGCGCGCTCTTCTCGTCGGTCTGCTCCCAGCTGCGCGTCTCGCCCTCGGGCACCTGCAGCACGTCCACCGTGCCGCTCTCGAACTCGGCGACCGCGGTGCTGGGCTCGGGGATGATGCGCGCGATGAGCGTGTCGGCGCCGGGCTGCTGGCCCCAGTACTTCTCGAAGCGCGCGAACTTCACGTAGTCGTCGTGCTTCCACTCGACGAACTTCCACGGACCCGTGCCGACCGGGTTCTGCCCGAAGTCCGGGCCGACCTTCTCCGGCACGATCGCCGCGACCGGCATGGCCAGCAGCTTGGGGAAGATCGCCAGCGGCTCGGTGAGCGTGACGACGACCGTGCTGTCGTCCGGCGTGCGCACGCCGGCGAGCGACGTCGCCTTGCCGTCGGAGAACTCGCGCGCGCCGCGGATCGGGTAGAGTGGCCAGCCGCGCCCCCCGCGCACCGCCGGATCGAGCGCGCGCTGGAAGCTGCTCGTGACCAGCGCGGCCTTCAGCGGCGTGCCGTCGTGGAAGGTGACGCCCTGGCGCAGGTGGAAGGTGTACGTCAGCCCGTCGGGCGACACGTCCCAGCGCGCCGCGAGCGCGGGCACCACGCGCGCGTCGGGCGTGAAGCGCACCAGCCCATCGAACAGGTAGCTCACCGCGCGGCCCGTGGGCACGTCGGTGGAGAGCGCCGGGTCGAGCGAGCGCGGGTCGTACGTGTCGCGGGAGTCGACGAACGCCCGCCGATCCGGCGCCGCGTCGCCGCCGCGGCAGGCGGAGAGCACGGAGACCGCCGCGAGCGCGGTCAGCGCGGCAGCGGAGACGGATCGGACGGGGCGGGGCAGCCGGCGCATGGCGGAGCGGGCGATGAGGGTGCGGTGACGCCAGTCACTCGGGCGCCGCGTCGTCGCGGCGCAGGATGTGCGCCCACGCCGCGCGGTCGCCGACGCAGTTGACACAAGCGATTCAGGCGCGTGAACTTACCCGGCCGTCCCGAGGCCCGTCAAACACCCCGTGAGCTACCTTCTCTACGCCGACGATCACGAGCAGATGCGCCTGATGGTGCGCGACCTGCTGGAGGCGTCGGGCCACGAGGTCGCGCTCGCGCCCGACGGGCCCGCGGCGCTCGCGCAGCTCCGCGCGCGCGAGCCCGACCTGCTGATCCTGGACGTCGCCATGCCCGGGATGTCCGGCTTCGACGTCTGCCGCGCGGTGAAGGGCAACCCGATGACCGCGCGCGTGCCGGTGCTGATGCTGACCGCGGAGTCGGACATCGAGGCCAAGGTCGAGGGCTTCGACGCGGGCGCCGACGACTACCTCGCCAAGCCGTTCGACCCGCGCGAGCTGCGCGCGCGCGTCAACGCGCTCGTGCGGCTGGTGCGCCGCGAGGGCGACCGCAACCCGACCAGCGGGCTGCCGGGCTCCCGCGCGATCGACGACGAGCTGGCGCGCCGCGCCGAGCGTGGCCACCCGTTCGCGGTGTGCTACCTGGACGTCGACCACTTCAAGCCGTTCAACGACGTCTTCGGCTTCGCGGTGGCCGACGCGGTGATCCGCGACGCGGGCACGGTGCTGCAGGAGTGCGTCACCGCCACCGGCGGCGTGCTGGGGCCGGACGGCGACTTCGCGGGCCACATCGGCGGCGACGACTTCCTGCTGGTGACGACGCCCGCGCGCGCCGAGGGGCTGGTGCGCGAGGCGCAGCGCGCCTTCCGCAAGCTGGTGGAGCGGCGCGTGGGCGCCGAAGTGAGCGCGCACGGCCGCTTCACGGGGCTCGACCGCCAGGGCACGCTGCGCGAGTTTCCGCTCGCGACGCTGACGGCGGTGGTCCTCCTGGTGGACGCCGCGCGCTGGCGATCGAGCGTGGACCTGGGCGTGCGCGCCGCGGACGCCAAGCGGCGTGCGAAGGCGACGGGCGCCGGCACCATCCTGGTGGAGCGGCTGTGAGCGACAAGCCAACTAAGGAAGAGCGGGAAGCGGCCGCCGAGCGCGCCGTCGCGCGCTCCGTCTCGGCGTTCGTCATCCGACGGCCGCTCGATGGCCCGACGACGCTGGCGGCCGTCGGCGCGGGCCTCATCGCGGGGCTGGTGACCGCGTACCTGTCGTCGATCTGGCTGTCGCGGGCGCCGCTCGCGCCCACGCAGCCCCGACCGACGCCCCGTCCGCTGCCGCGCACGCGGCCCGTCCCGCGACCGCGCGCCGCCGAGTGAGCGTCGTCCGCACGGCGCGTCTCCTGACGCGCCGCCTGGCGCGGCTGGCGGTCGCGTGCCTGCTGGGCGCGGCGGCCGCGCCGGCCGTCCACGCCCAGGACGTCGCCTGCGAGGCCGGCGACCGCGAGGTGCGCGCGCTCCGCTTCGAGGGGAACCGCGCCTTCTCGGACGTCGAGCTGGGCCTCGTGGTGGTGACGACGCCGTCGTCGGTCGTGAGCCGGCTGCGCATCGTCGGCACGCGCCGCTGCCTCGACCCCGACGAGTTCCCGCGCGACCTGCTGCGCCTGCAGGCGTACTACCGGCGGCGCGGCTACCCGAAGGCGGAGGTGGACACGACGGTGCGCGCCGTCGCGCCGAACGCGGTCGCGGTGACCTTCCGCATCACCGAGGGCGCGCCGCTCCGGCTCGAGTCGCTGACGATCGCGGGGCTCGACTCCGTGCGCGACGGCGCGCGCCTCGCGCGCGACTTCCCGCTGCGCCGCGGCGGCGTCTTCGACCGGAACCTGCTGGAGGCGGGGCGCGACTCGATCATCGCGCGGCTGCGCGACACGGGGTATCCCGCCGCCGACGCGCTCCCCGAGTGGACGACCGACCTCGCGACGATGACCGCGACGGCGACGCTCCGCTTCGTGCCGGGGCCGTTCACGCGGCTGGGCCGGATCACCGTGCAGGCGGACACCACGGGCGGCCGCCTGCCGCGCATCCCCGAGCCGGTCGTGCGCCGCACGCTCGGCCTGCGCACGGGCGATCCGTTCAGCGCCGCCGACATCGTCGAGGCGCAGCGCACGCTCTACCAGACCGACGCGTACCGCCGCGTCGAGATCCGCGTCGACACCGCGGCCGGCGTCCCCGACTCGGTGGCGAACCTGATCGTGACCGTGACGGAGGGCGACCTGCGCGCCGCGCGCGTCTCCGCCGGCTGGGCGACGCTCGACTGCTTCCGCACCCAGGGCGACCTCACGAGCTACTACTTCCTGCCGCGCGCGCAGCGGCTGGAGCTGACGGGACGCGTCTCGCGCATCGGGATCGGGGACCCGCTGGACGGCGCCGAGGACCTGTGCCCGCAGGCGAAGAACGATCTCTACAGCGACAAGCTGAACTACTACCTGGGCGCCACGATCCGGCAGCCGCGCCTCTTCCGGCTCCGGCGCGTGCCGTCGCTGACGCTGTTCACGTCGCGGCAGTCGGAGTACAACGCCTTCCGCCGCACGACGTCGGTCGGCGCGCTCTTCTCGGTCGCCAGCCGCGCCGGCTCGCGGCTGCCGAGCACCTTCACGTACCAGCTGGAGCTGGGGAGCACCGAGGCCAACGCCGCGGTGTTCTGCGCGGTGTTCTCGGCCTGCGACCGCGACGCGCGCGAGTTCCTCGCGCGGCGCGTGCCGCTGGGCGCGCTCGGCTACTCGCTGGTGCGCGATCGCACGAACGATCCGCTGAACCCGACCAGTGGCACGCAGCAGCGTCTCAGCCTCCGGCACTCGTCGGCGTTCACGGGCTCGGACCGGTCGCAGCGCTTCAGCAAGGCGACGCTGGACGCGACGTGGTACCAGCGGCTGGGCGGCGCCGGATCGGGCTCGCTGCTGATCGCGCACGTGCAGGGCGGGGCGCTGTTCGGCGGCGCGCCGCCGCAGGAGCGCCTGTTCGCCGGCGGGCCGACGACCGTGCGCGGCTTCCGGCAGAACGAGCTGGGGCCCGTCGTCTACCTCGTGCAGCGCTTCGACACGCTGACGGCGCCCGTGACGGGCGAGGTGACCTACTTCGCCGACCCCGCCGAGGTGCCCGTGGAGCGCACCATTCCGGTCGGCGGCAACTCGCTGGTGGTGGGCAACCTCGAGGCGCAGCTCCGCAGCCCGGTGCTGCCGCAGCTGCTGTCGCTGGCGCTGTTCACCGACGCGGGCGCGGTGTGGGACCGGAAGGTTCGCACGGCCGACATCCAGGGGCGGCTGCGCTTCACGCCGGGCGCGGGCGTCCGCATCCGGTCGCCGTTCGGCGCCATCCGCGTGGACCTGGGCTACAACCCGTACGACCCGATCGGCGGCGCGGCGTACTACGTCACCGAGCCGCGGGATCGGGCGAACGGCACGAGCCAGCAGGAGCTCTACTGCGTGGCGCCGCCCAACCAGCTGCTGGTCCGCCCCACGCGCCCGGGCGACGCGTACCCGGTGCAGGAGCCGGGGAGCTGCCCCGCCGACTTCCGGCCGCGGGCGCCGAGCGGGTTCCTGAAGCGCTTGAACCCGTCGATCTGGATCGGACAAGCCTTCTGAGAGCGGAACGGCGGAAGACGGAACCGCGGAGGACGGAGGGGCGGAGGACGGTGGGGCGTGAAACGATGGGGCGGCGGCCGGCGGACCGGGCTGCCCCACCCGGGGTACGCAGCGGTCGCGACCGCATCGCTCCCGGCGCTCCCGCCGGATCGGTATCGTTCGCGGCTGGCCCAGCGCCGCCGTTCCGTATCGCGCCCCTCCGTCCTCCGCCGTCTCGTTCTCCGCGGTTCCGTCCTCCGCCGTTCCGCTCCCCTTGCCTCGCCGTCGCACCGTCGCCATCGCCAGCGCCGCCGCCCTGCTCGCCCTGTGCGTGCTGGCGGTGGGCATGGTCGTCGGCGTCACGCAGACGGGCACGGGCCAGGACTGGGTGCGGCGCACGATCGTCGAGGTGCTCGCGCCGCGGGTGAAGGGCTCGCTCTACGTCGGACGCATCAGCGGCAGCTTCCTCGGCGGCGTCACGGTGGACTCGGTCGTCATCCGCGGGCCGGACGACTCGCTCTTCGTCGCCGCGTCGCGCATCCGCGTCACGTACGACGTGCGCGACCTGATCGACCGGCGCGTCCTGCTGCGTCGCGTCGAGGTCGAGAAGCCGACCGTCCGGCTGTCGCAGGCCGAGGACGGGATGTGGAACTACAAGCGCGTCTTCCCGCCGGGCGGGCCGTCCGGCCCGAAGACGGGGCGCAGCTTCGGCGACTACATCGTCGCCGACTCCGTGGTGGTGCGCGGCGGGACGTTCGTGCTGACGATGCCGTGGCATCCCGCCGACTCGCTGCGCGGCGCGCGGCGCGACAGCGCGATCGCGCGCAACCTCGCGCGTCCCGACGCCGAGATCCGCCGGCGCGGCCGCGACTTCACGCGCACGTGGCGGTGGACCAACGGCTTCGTCGCGCTGGGCTACGCGCGCCTCGCCGATCCCGACACCGCGGGCCGCCGCTTCGCCGTCGCGCGCCTGGACGTCGATGAGACCGACCCGCCGTTCCGCTGGCGCAACGTGCGCGGCGACGTGCGCTGGCTGGGCGACTCGATCTGGGCGGAGATCCCGCACTGGGACCTCGCGGGCTCCACCGGCAGCGGGCGCGCGAAGATCGTCTGGGGCAGCAACCTGCCCATGCGCTACGACGTGCGCGTGAAGGGCGACTCCGTCTCGCTGCGCGACGTCGCGTGGGTCTATCCCACGCTGCCGCGCACGGGCGGCGGGAGCATGACGCTCACCATCCGCAACGACCCGCGGAACCTGCGCATCATCGACTACGGCCTGCACGACATGGACGTGCGCACCACGCGCTCGCGGCTGCGCGGCGCGATGACGTACGCCGTCGGCGGGCCGGTGCTGGGCGTGAAGGACGTCGACCTGCGCGCGGACCCGATGGACTTCGACCTGATCCGCGCGCTCAACGGCAAGCCGTTCCCGTACGACTGGCAGGGCACGATCACCGGCACCGTGAAGGCGCGCGGCGGCCCGCTCGACCGCTTCCTGGTCGACGACGCGCGCTTCACCTTCGCCGACCGCAACGTGCCCGGCGCCGTCACGCGCGGCACGGCGCGCGGTGGGCTCGACATCCTCTTCCCCGCGTTCACGAAGTTCCAGGGGCTGCGCGTGGACGTCGCGCAGCTCGACCTGCGCACGCTGACGTACCTGAACCCGAACTTCCCGCGCATCGGCGGGCTGGTGGCGGGGCGCGCGACGCTCGACTCGTCGTGGCTCGACGTCCGCTTCCGCGACGCGGACCTGACGCACACCGACGGCCCCGCGCCGCCGTCGCGCTTCACGGGCGACGGCCGCGTCACGTGGGGCACGCAGTTCATGACGTACGCGCTGAACTTGCAGGCGCAGCCGCTGTCGCTCGACGCGCTCGCGCGCTCGTACCCGACGCTGCCGCTGCGCGGGCTGGTCTCGGGCCCGCTGCGCGCGACGGGCACGGTGGACGCGCTGCGCGTCGCGACGTCGCTCACCGGCCCGGCGGGCACGCTCCGCTTCGACGGCACGCTCGACGCCTTCGAGCCGTCCTACGGCGCCACCGGCGCGATCGGCGCCGCACAGCTCGACCTGCGCACGCTCCTCGGCGACCCGAAGCTGCCGGAGACCTCCATCACGGCCGACGGCACGGTGAACGCGGTCGGCAGCGGACCGGCCGATCTCTCGGGATCGCTGCAGCTCACGCTCGGCCGCTCGATCGTGGACGGCGCGCGCATCTACGGAGGCGTGGCGCGTCTCGGGTTCCTGGATGGTCGCCTGCGCGTCGACACGCTCGACGTCGAGAGCACGGCCGCGCGCCTCGTCGCCGCGGGTGGGCTCGGCCTCACCAGCACGCGCACCGACTCGCTGCAGGTCCGCGTCGTCGCCGACTCGCTGGGCGGGCTGCGGCGCTGGCTGCTGGCCAACAGCACGGGCGCCGATCCGTCGGGCGCCGACTCGCTCTCCGGCACGCTGCGGCTGCAGGGCGTGCTCGCGGGGACGCTCGACACGGCGGTCACCTCGCCCGGCCTCTCGCTGACCGCGCGGCTGGAAGGTGAGGCGCTCGCCTACGGGCGCACGCGCGCCGCGCTCGTCGATGCGCGCCTGGAGGGCCACGACCTGCTGCGCGCCGCCGCGCTGCGCCTCACCGCGTCGGGCGACTCGCTGCTGCTCGGCGGCCTCTCGCTGGCACGGGCCGAGGGGCGCTTCGCGACGGATTCGCTGCGCGCGGACGCGCTGGGTGCGCCGCGCTCGGGCACGTGGGCGGTGCGCGCGGGCAGCGACTCGGGCGCCGCGCTGGAGGCGGTCGGGCGCACGCGCCTCGCGACGGACAGCACCGAGGTGCTGGTGGACAGCGCGCGGCTCGCCGTGGCGGCGGGGCGCGAGTACCGGCTGGCCGCGCCCGCGCGGCTGACGACGCGGCGTGCGGGCAACGCGATCGCGCTCGACTCGCTGGTGCTGCGCGACGGCGCGGGCGCGCGCATCGCCGTCGGCGCGCAGCTGCAGGACACCGGCGCGGTGCGTGGCGCGCTCGCGCTCGACGCGGTGCCGATCGCGGACCTCGCGCGCGTGTCGGGGCTCGTGGGCAGCGCGCCCACCGGAGCGGCGACGACCGCGCCCGCGGCCTCGTACGACGGACGGCTGACGTTCGGCGCGCAGCTCGCGGGGACCCGCGCGCTCCCGCTGGTGACGCTGCGCGCCGACGCGCGCGACGCGACGCTGGCCGGCGTGAAGGTCGAGCGCATCACCGCCACCGGCGACTACGCGGTGCGCCGGCTGACCGCGAACCTCGGGCTGTTCCGCGACGGCGCGCAGCTGCTGACCGCGAACGCCGCGCTGCCGATCGACCTCGCGCTGCTGCCCGGCACGCGGCGCCTGCCCGACGACACGCTGCGCGGCGTGGTGCGCGCGGACTCGCTCGACCTCGCGCTGTTCGGCGCGATCGTGCCCGGGCTGCGCGACGTCGCGGGCCGCATGCGCATCGGCTTCGACCTCGGCGGCACGTGGGAGCGCCCGCGCCTGTTCGGCGCGCTGCGGCTGGACAATGGCGCCGCGACGGTGCAGCCCGCGGGGATCCGCCTGCAGTCGCTCGCCGCCGACGTCGCGCTGGAGGGCGACAGCGTCGCCGTCCGCCGCGTCTTCGCGCGCAGCGGCGGCGTCGGCGACACGCTGGCGCTCACGGGCTTCGTGCGCCTGACGTCGGTGGACAACCCGACCTTCGGGCTGCGGCTGGCCGCGCGCAACTTCCTCGCGATCGACCGCCCGCGGCTCGCCACGCTCTGGCTGTCGACGCCGGAGCCGGTGAGCGTGACGGGGCCGTACCGCGCCGCCGTCGTGCGCGGCGCGGTGCGCGCGGAGCGCGGGCGCGTCTACATCCCGGAGCTGATCGACAAGCGCATCGTCGACCTCAACGAGTACCGCGACGTCGTCGACACGACCATCGGCCAGAACCGCCGGCTGATCCCCGCGCCGAGCGCGTTCGTCGAGAACCTCACGCTCGACGACGTGCGCCTGGAGGTGGGCGACGACGTCTGGCTGCGGTCGCCCGAGGCGAACATCAAGCTCGGTGGGTCGCTGGCGGTGACGCGCGCGGTCGCGCGCGGCGGCAGCTTCGCCGGCGCGGGCCGCGACCAGGCGCAGCTCGCGCTCCTCGGCGCGCTCGGCGTCACGCGCGGCACGTACCGCCTGAACCTCGGCTTCGCGCAGCCCATCTTCGAGGTCGAGCCGGGCACGCTGCGCTTCTTCGGCACGCCCGACCTCAACCCGACGCTCGACGTGCGCGCGGTGCACGTGGTGCGGCAGGTGCGCAGCGGGACCAACCGTCCCGACGTGCGCGTGCAGGTCAACATCGGCGGCACGCTGAACCAGCCGACGCTGCGCCTCTCCAGCGCCGACAACCCGCCGATCCCCGACACGGACCTGATCAGCTACCTCGTCACCGGCGAGCCCGCGTCCGCGGTGCTCGGCACGACGCAGGGGAGCGAGCAGGGCGCCGCGCTCGCGCTGCGCCTGGCGGGGAGCCTGCTCTCGGGCGCGCTGACGCAGGGTGGGCCGTTCGACGTCGTGCAGGTGCAGACCGGTGGCGCGGCGGGCGACGCGACGGGCTTCCTCGGCAGCAGCAGCAGCATCCTCTCGCGCACGCGCCTCGGCTTCGGCGGGCAGCTCGGACGCCGCACGTTCTACACGTTCACGACGGGCCTCTGCGGCCTCAACTCGCCCACCGAGGCGAACTCGCTCGCGCTGTTCGCCAACGGCCTCGGATTCAAGATCGAGCGCCGCCTGACGCCGACGCTGAGCGTGGAGCTGGGCCTCGAGCCGGGCTCGGTGCAGCAGGCCTGCCAGCGCGGGACGTCCACGCGCTCGTACCAGCAGACGCCGACGCAGGGCGGCATCGACATCTTCCGGCGGTGGAGCTTTTGACCGATCGCCTCCGCGTCGCTCGGCGCTCCGCGCTCAGCGCTCGCGTCGCCGCCGGGACGAAGTGAGCGCCGAGCGCGGAGCGCCGCGCGCCGAGCGGAGCCTGATTCGTTCCGTCCTGCTCATCGTCAACCCCGCCGCCCGCCAGGCCGCCGCGCGCGAGGCCGACGCCTGCGAGGCGTTCGTGCGGGCCGGCGTCGCGTGCACCGTCGCGCGCACCGCCCGCGCCGGCCACGCGGCGGAGCTGGCGGTCGCGCGCGAGGCCGTGGACGCGGTGTTCACGCTCGGCGGCGACGGGACGGCGATGGAGGTCGTCGGCGCGCTCGCGCACGGGGACACGCCGGTCGGCATCCTCCCCGGCGGCACCGGCAACCTCATGGCGCGCACGCTCGGCGTGCCGCTCGGCGTGCGGGACGCGGTCGCGTCGCTGCTGCACGGCGACGTCGCGCGCATCGACCTCGGGGTCGTCGAGGCCGAGGGGCAGGCGCCGCGCCGCTTCGCCTTCGCGGCGGGGGTGGGCATCGACGCGCGGATGATCGAGGAGACGCCCGCCCGCTGGAAGCGCCGCCTGGGCGTTCTCGCCTACGCGCTGACCGCCGCGCGCGCCCTGATCGCCCGCGACCGGTTCACGGTCCGCATCGTGATCGACGGCGTCGAGGAGCTGCGGCGGGACGCGGCGGCGGTGATGATCGTCAACTTCGGTGCGGTGCTGGGGGACCTCTTCCACTTCGGGCCGGGTATCCGGGCGGACGACGGGCGTCTCGACCTGTGCCTGTTCTCGCCCGAGTCGGTCGGCGACGCCGTGCGCGTCTCCTGGCGGCTGCTGCGCAAGGACTTTCGCGACGACCGCTGCGTCGTCTACCGTGCAGCACGCGAGTTCCGCATCGAGACCGTGCCCCAGCGCGCGGCCCAGGCGGACGGCGAGCTGCTCGGCCGCACGCCCCTCGTCGCGCGCGTCGAACCGCTCGCCGCCACCCTGCTCGTTCCCGCCTCCTAGCCGTTCCGTGTCGCGGCCGCGCTCCCCGCGCGGGTTGCCACGCGCCCGCCGATGACCCATCCCGAGATCGCCGACGCCGGCATCGACGCTGGTACCGTGCTGCGCGTCGTCGCCGACGCGACGGGCGCCGCGGCCGCGGCCGACGGTCCGGACGCGCGCCTGCGCGCGCTGCTGGCGGGCATGCGCGCGCTCGGCTTCGGGCGCGCGGTGCTCGAGGTGCGCGACGGCGCGATGGAGCGCACGCTCCTGGTGGCCGAGGGCTTCGAGGACGAGGCAGCGGTGCGCGCGCTGCCCGAGACGCTGGTGGCCGGCCGCGTGTGGCGCCGCTGGCTGCGGCTGCTGGAGCGCCGGCGCGCGCAGGTGGGTCTGGGCGCGGGCTACTGGCTCGACCTGCGCGATCCGTGGGCGCGCGACGAGTTCGGCGCGGCCTTCGGCGGCGCTGCGGCGGCGGGCGTCTACGTGCTGGCCGCGCGCGGCGCCGACGGCGTCTGTCACGCGACCGTGCTGCTGGAGGGTGCCACCGGCGCGCCGCCGGCCGAGCCGGTGGTGCAGGGGATCGCGCTGCTCGCGAGTCACCTCGCGCACGAGTGCGTGCGGACCGACCTCGCGGCGCTCGCGGCGCAGCGGGCGGAGCGGCTGCAGCGACTCTATGACGCCGGCGGCGCGCTCACGCGGTCGCTCGACGCGCAGGAGGTCGTGCGCGAGCTGGCGCGCCAGGTCGCGCGCCTCGTGCCCCACGACGGGCTGGTGGTCGCGCATCCGGACCTCGAGCGCGGGATCGTGCGCACCGCGATCCGGCAGATCCAGGGGATCCAGCGCCCACGCGCCGACCAGCCGCTGGGCGCGGGCCCCATCGGCGAGGTCGCGCGCACCGGCGTGACGGTGCGCGTGGACGACTACGACGCCGCGCGCTCTCCGCTCGCCGCGGCGGACGACCTGGTGGGCGACGGCGGGCCCGCGCGCAGCGTGCTCGCGGTGCCGATGCGCGTGGGCACGCAGCTCGTCGGCGTGCTCGCGGTGCACGCGGCCGCGCCGCGCGCGTTCGGCCCGGAGCACGAGGAGCTGCTGCGCACGCTGGCCGCGCAGGCGGGCACCGCGATCGCCAACGCGCGCCTCTTTGCCGAGAGCGAGGCGGAGCGCCGCCAGAGCGAGGCGCTGGTGGCGGTGGCGCGCGCGGTGGGCGCGTCGCTGCGCCTGGGCGAGGTGCTGCGCCTCGTGCTGCGCCACACGGTGGGCCTGCTGCACACCGAGGGCGCGTGCATCGCGCTCAAGCGTGACGGCTGGCTCCACGTCGTCGCCGGCGTCGGCTGCGTGGAGCTGCTCGCGGGCGTGCACCTGCCCATCGAGGGGAGCCTGCTCGGCCGCGCGATGGAGGAGGGCGCGCCGCTGGTGCTGAACGAGGTCTCGCGCCACGCGCAGTCGGTGGCGGCGCTGGAGAGCGTGGCGCCGATCCAGAAGACGGTCGTCGTGCCGCTGCGCACCGCGCACGGCGTGATCGGCGCGATCGCGGTCGTGAACCGCGCCGCCGACTTCGGCGCCGAGGACGCGCGCGTGCTGGAGCGGCTGGCGGAGCAGGTGGCGGTCGCGATCGTGAACGCGCGCCTGTTCGAGGAGGCCGAAGCGTCGACACGCGAGTGGCAGGTGTCGTTCGACGCGATTGCGGCCGGCATGGCGGTGCTCGACGAGGACGGCCGCATCGTGCGCTGCAACGCGCGCGCGGCGGAGCTCCTGGGCGCGGCGTCGCCGTGGGCGCTGTACGGCGCGTCGCTGGATGCGCGCCTCGCGGGGCGCGACGAGACGGGGCGCCTGGGCCACGCGATGGTCGCGCCGGTGGTGCGCGACGGCGAGGACGACGAGGAGTTGCCCGCCGACGGGACGGCGCCGAGCGCCTCCGCGCTCGTGCGCGCCGCGCTCCGGCAGGGCGCACCCGCGCGCGCATTGCTGCGCGCGGCCGACGGCGCCGCTGGCGAGCGCGGGCCGCTGACGCCCGACGTGCCGGGCCGCGTGTTCGACCTCGTGGCGGCGCCGCATCCGGGCGGCGGCGCGGTGGTGACGTTCGACGACGTGACGGGGCAGCTGGCGCTCGCGGAGCGCTACCGCAGCGTCGTCGAGACGACGGGCGACGCGATCGTGATCAGCGACCGCGACGGGCGCATCACCTTCGCCAATCCGGCGGCGCTCGCGCTGTTCGGGCGCGGGGAGGCGCTGCTCGGCGCGCACGCGTCGGAGCTCGTGCGCGCCGACGACGCCGAGGAGGTCGTGCAGCGCTCCGCGCTCGGCCGCGAGGGGCAGCCGCAGCGCTACGAGGTGGTCGTCGTGCGCCCCGACGGTGCGGAGCGCGTGGTGCAGGTGTCCAACGCGCCGCTGCGCGAGGTCGGCGCGACGAGCGGCGTCGTGGCCTCGCTGCGCGACGTCACCGAGGAGCGCCGCGCGCAGGAGGACGTGCTCGCGAGCGAGGCGCGCTACTCGCGCCTGGTCGAGTCGGCGTCCGACGCGATCTTCACCATCGACTCGCTCGGCCGCCTCACGAGCGTCAACCGCGCGATGGAGCTGGCCACGGGCCATCCGCGAGCGACGCTCATCGGCCAGCACTGCAGCGCCGTCGCCGATCCGCGCGACCGCGAGGCGGTGGTGGCGATCGTCGAGGCGACGCTGCGCGGCGAGCGCGTGCGCCGCGAGCTGCGCTACCGCGACCGGCAGGGCCGTGCGCGTGTCGCGTCGGTGATCACGTCGCCGGTGGTGGAGCACGGCGTGGTGGACGGCGCGCTGGGCGTCGTGCGCGACGTGACGGGCGAGCGCCGTCTGGCGGAGCAGCTGCTGCAGCGCGAGAAGCTGGCGGCGATGGGACAGCTGGTGAGCGGCGTCGCGCACGAGCTGAACAACCCGCTCGCGGGCGTGCTGGCGTTCAGCGAGCTGCTGCTGGCCGAGCCGGCGCTCGACGCGGCGTCGGGGCCGGAGGCGCGCGAGCTGCGCGAGCTGACCGACACGATCCACCGCGAGGCGCGGCGCGCGGCGCGCATCGTCGGGAAGCTGCTGGCGTTCGCGCGCCAGCACCCGCCACAGCGCGCGGCCACGGACCTCAACCGCGTGGTGCTCGACGCGCTCGACCTGCGCCGCTACGCGCTGCGTGCGCAGCAGGTGGACATCGTGCTGGAGCTGGACTACGAGCTGCCCGCGACGCTCGCGGACGGCCCGCAGCTGCAGCAGGTCTTCCTGAACCTGATCACGAACGCGGAGCATGCGCTGGTGCGGCACGCGGGCGAGCGGCGCCTGACGGTGCGCACGCGCCGCGACGAGCAGCGGCTGTTCGTCGTCGTCGCGGACAGCGGGCCGGGCCTCACGCCCGAGGACCGCCAGCGCATCTTCGAGCCGTTCTTCACGACGAAGCCGGTGGGGGAAGGGACGGGGCTCGGGCTCGCGGTGTCGTCGGGCATCGTGCGCGAGCACGGCGGGCGGCTGAGCGTGGACGTCGCGCCGGGCGGCGGCGCGGCGTTCACCGTGGAGCTGCCGTGCGTCGAGCCGCCGGACGACGCGTTCGTGGTGGGCGCCGAGTCGGCGGCGTCGCAGGGGTCGATCGGGTGACGGCCGCACCGCCACCGGTGGACCTGGCGGCGTTCGGGCTCGCGGTCGGCCACGCGAGCGACGTCGTCGGTGGTACCGGATGCACGGTGGTGCGCGGGATCGACGGGCCGTTCCGCGCCGCGGCGGCGGTGGTCGGGCGCGCGACCGGCTCGCGCGAGCTGGCCGTGCTGGCGCCCGAGCATCTGGTCGAGCGCGTGGACGCGCTGCTGCTAACGGGCGGATCCGCGTACGGCCTGGATGCCGCGGCCGGCGTGATGCGCTGGATGGAGGAGCGCGGCCGCGGCTTCGACGTCGGCGCGGGCGTCGTGCCGATCGTGCCCGCGGCGGTCGTGTTCGACCTCGCGCCGTGCGGCCGCTTCGACGCGCGGCCGACGCCCGCGATGGCGTACGACGCGTGCGAGCGCGCGGCGTCGCTGGTGACGGAGCAGGGAAGCGTCGGCGCCGGCACCGGCACGACGGTCGGCAAGCTGCTGGGCGCCGGTGGGGCGATGAAGGGGGGCTTCGGCGCCGCGCTGCTGGGCGCCGGCGACGACGCGTGCGCCGCGCTCGCGGTGGTGAACGCGTTCGGCGACGTGCGCGATGCGGCGGGCGCGGTGCTCGCCGGCGCGCGCGGCCCGGACGGCGCGTTCGTGGATGCCGCGCGCGTGCTGGCCGCGGGCGCGTCCGCCAGCGCGCGCTTCGCCGACGTGAGCGCGCCGCCGATGACCAACACGACGCTCTGCGTGGTCGCCACGCGGCGCGCGCTGGACCGCGTCGCGCTGCAGCAGCTCGCGCGCGCCGCGGTCGCGGGGCTGCAGCGCCGCGTCACGCCGTGCGGCACGACGTTCGACGGCGACATCGTGTTCGCGATCGGCCCCGCTGCCGCCGAGGCCGCGCCCGCCACCGCCGCCGAGGTGCTCGGCCTCGAGACGCGCGCGGCCGCGGCGCTGGAGCTCGCGCTGGAGCTCGCGGTGCGGTTCGCGGTGGGAAGGGACGGGATCCCGGGACTGGCGGGCTGACGCTGCGAGCTGCGACCTCTCGGCGCGCTTTCTTGTCGTCCCGAGCATCACGAGGGACCTACTCTCCCCGCCGAGTGGTGCGCGTCGGCGCACCGGATCTGGAACGGCGAACGGCTTCGACACGATGACAGGATGAGCAGGAGACTCCGCGTGGCACGTCATTCCGTGTGCCGTTGCGGAAGATCTTCGTCATCCTGTCATCCTGTCTGCTCTCAGTTCGGGTCCGGCGCGCATCGACTTGCCACTCGCCTGGCAGAGCGGGTCCCTCGCTGCACTCGGGACGACACCTGAAGAGCCCAACTCGCGGCACGTAGCGTTTAGATTTTTGGCTCGCCCCCACGGAGCCAAACGGAATGCCCGCCATCGCCATCGTCCGCGCGCCCGTCGCGCCGCTCCACGCCGAGCCCCGCATCGCCAGCGGCCAGGTCTCGCAGGCGCTGTTCGGCCACGCGCTGCTCGTCCTCGGCGAGGCCGGCGACTGGCGGCGCGTGCGCACGCTGCACGACGGCTACGAGGGGTGGGCGCACCTCGGCTATCTGGTGATCGACGACGCCGAGGGCGTCCCCGAGGACGCGCCCGCGTTCCGCCCGTACGAGGAGCGCACCTTCGCGCAGCGCCGGGACGCGGGCGAGGACGACGCGGTCATCGGCGACGCCGCACCCGCGCTGTCGCTCGGCTGCACCGTCCGTGCGGGCGAGCGCACGCTGCGGCTGCCGTTCGGCGCCGTGGTGTTCGGCGCGCAGACGCGGCTGGACGGCGAGACCGTGCCGTTCGCCGAGCGCGCGGCGCGCTTCCCGCGCGACGGCGGCGCGATCGCGGAGAGCGCGTGGCGCTTCGAGGGCACCGCGTACCAGTGGGGCGGGCTCACGCCCTGGGGCGCCGACTGCTCGGGGTTCGTGCAGGCCGTGTGCGGGCTCCACGGCATCGAGCTGCCGCGCGACGCCTGGCAGCAGGCGCTGGTCGGCGAGCATCGCGACCGGCTGGACGGCCTGGCCGCGGGCGACCTGCTCTTCTTCAGCGACCGCGAGGACCGCCGCGTGACGCACGTGGGCCTCGCGATCGACGAGCTGCGCATGGCGCACCTCGCCCTCGGCCGCGGTGGCTGGAGCGTCGAGGACCTCGTGGACGACGACGACCCGTACGTCGAGCGGCTGCGCGCCAACTTCCTGCACGCGCGCCGCGTCGTCTGACGCGTCTGACGCGGTCGGGCCGGCCCCTCAGCTGAGGAGGGTGCCCGGCGGCGGCTGGAACGCCGGGACCGGCGCGGCGCCCGTGCCCTGCACGGCCAGCGGCAGCTGCGCCACCACGCGGCCGTCCAGCAGCAGCAGGACCGTGTGCGGGCCGGGCCGCTCGAGCGGCAGGTCGAAGGTCTGCACCAGCGGGATGTCGACGTCGGTGACGCCGGCCGGCAGCGCCTGGATGTTCAGCTGCGCCTCGTGGCCGAGCAGCGTCGCGCCGCCCGGGCCCGTGACCTGGAGGCCGAGCCGGTGGGTGCCGACGTCGCTCGCCTGGCCCTTGAACCGCGCGACCAGGTTGACGCGTGGGTGCACGGCCGGGAAGCTGGCCGCGTGCAGGGCGTCGAAGACGCCGAGGATGTTGAGCTTCCCGTCCACGGCGACGTTGGCCGCGTCGGCCAGCAGGGCGAAGGCGACGTACATGGGGCCAAGCTAATAGATTGGGCGGATGGCGTCCCACGTCCACGAGGCACTGGCGCCCGATCGCACGGAGGCGGCTCCGCGGTCGGGCGCCTGGCTCACCGACCTGATGCTGCTGGCGATGGCGCTCATCTGGGGCGTCAACTTCAGCGTCGTGAAGTACGGCACGCGCGTGATGCCGCCGCTCGCGTTCAACGCGCTGCGCGTGCTGCTCGCGACCGTCGTGCTGTGCGGCGTCGCCTTCGCCCTGCGCGCGCAGCGCCCGTCGCGCCGCGACGCGGTCCGCCTCGCGCTCCTCGGGCTGCTGGGCCACGGCGTCTACCAGTTCTGCTTCATCCAGGGCGTCGCGCGCTCGACGGTCGCGACCGCGGCGCTCGTGCTCGCGTCCAGCCCCGCGCTCATCGGCCTCGTGGGACGTGTGCTCGGCACCGACCATCCGTCGCGGCGGCAGTGGACCGGGATCGCGCTGCAGCTGCTCGGCATGGCGGGCGTGGTGCTCGGCAGCGCGGTGCAGCCGTCGTCCAGTGCCGAGGCGCCGCTCGTCGGCGCGCTGATCCTGCTCGCGGGCTCGATGTCGTGGGCGTTCTACGCCGTGCTGCTCAAGCCCTTCACGCTGCGCGTGCACCCCATCCACCTGTCGGCGTTCACGCTGCTGGGCGGCGTGGGCGTGCTCGTGGGCCTCGGCGCGCCGTCGCTGCTCGCGCTCGACACGCGCACCGTGCCGACGGCCGGCTGGGCGTCGGTGGCGTACGCGGGGCTCGCGGCGATGGTCGTCGCCTACCTCTTCTACTATCGCGGCGTGCGCGTGCTCGGTCCCGTGCGCACCGCGATGTACAGCAACCTGCAGCCGCTGATCGCGATGGCGGTGGCCTTCGTCTCGCTGCACGAGGTGCCCACCGCGTGGCAGCTCGGCGGCGCGGCGGCCATCACCACGGGCCTCCTCGTCTCGCGCAAATGAAGCTGGTCCTCTTCGACATCGACGGCACGCTCCTGCGCGGCGACGGCTCGGCGCGCCGCGCGTTCGAGGGGGCGCTGGTGCACGTCTTCGGCACGACGCCCGACCCGAGCGTGCACTACGACGGCAAGACCGATCCGCAGATCGCGCGCGAGCTGATGCGACTCGCCGGCCACGACGACGCGTCCATCGACGCGCGGCTGCCGCAGGCGATCGACGGCTACCTGGAGCGGCTGCGCCGCGAGGTGTCCGGCGGCGCGCGCAACTTCCAGGCGCTGCCGGGCGTGGAGGCGCTGCTCGATGCGCTGGAGCCGCGCGACGACGTCGTGCTGGGCCTCCTCACCGGCAACGTCGCCGACGGCGCGACGATCAAGCTGCGCTGCGCGGGGCTCGACGTCGCGCGCTTCCGCGTCAACGCGTTCGGCTCCGACCACGAGCACCGCCCCGAGCTGCCGCGCGTCGCGCAGCGCCGTGCCCGCGAGGTCGTGGGGCGCGACTTCGAGGGCGACGCGATCGTCGTCGTCGGCGACACGCCGGCCGACATCGCGTGTGCGCGCTCCGTGGGCGCGCGCACGCTCGCGGTGGCGACCGGCCGCTACTCGGTGGACGAGCTGGCGGAGCACGCGCCCACGGTCACCTTCGCCGACCTCACCGACACCGCGGCCGTCATCGCCGCGCTGGTCGACTGACGCAGGCCCGCGCATGGTGAACGCATGATCGACGAGACGGAGCTCAAGGCGATGGTGCCCGACCCCGAGGCGTGCCGCGCGCGTCTCGAGGCGGCGGGCGCGCGCCTCGTCTTCGAGGGCGCGCTGATCGATCGGCGCTGGGACCTGCCGCACCGCCCGCTCGCCGACCGCGACGAGGTCGTGCGCGTGCGCACCAGCATCCCGGCGGCACACGTCGGCGGCGCGGCGCGCCACACGCTCGACTGGAAGGGCCCCACGCGCGTCGAGGGCGGCTACAAGAAGCGGCTGGAGCGCTCGACGGGCGTCGAGGACGCGGCGGTGCTCGAGATCATGCTGTCGTCGGCCGGCTTCGTCGTCACGCGCGAGGTGGAGCGCGAGATCGCGCAGTACGCGCTCGGCGACGCGACGCTGCGCTTCGAGCGCTACCCGCGGCTCGACGTGCTGATGGAGGTCGAGGGGACGCCGGCCGCGGTGGAGGCGGCGATCGTCGCCACCGGGCTGCCGCGCGCCGCGTTCACGGCCGCGCGCCTCGCCGACTTCGTCGCCGCGTTCGAGCGGCGCACGGGACAGACGGCGGCGCTCAGCACGCACGAGCTGGCGGATGACTGAGCCGGCCGCGCCCGTGCCGGTGCGCGTGCGCGGCCTGCTGCGCGGCGCGGAGTGGGACGAGCGCGGTCGCGCGCGGCTCGAGGGCGACCAGCTGGAGGTCGCCCTTCCGGAGGGGCGCCCGATGCTGCTCGCGCTGCGCATCGGCCAGCTGGACGGGCTGCGGGTCGACGACCGCGAGATCGCGTGCTTCGTCGCGGGCGGCGACGCGCTGGAGCTGACGCCCGAAGCCGACGGTGCCGATGCGTTCCGCGCGCTCGGCGCCACGCTGCGCGCGCGCGCCTACGCGCTGCCCGAGGTCACGCGCGCGCTGCGCGCCTACGGCAGCCGTCGCGGCAGCCCGGGCTCCGATCACGACCGCTTCTTCGCCGCGCTGGTGGACCCGCTGCGCGCCGCGCGCGACGAGGTGGCGCGCGGCGGCGCCGAACCGTGGCGCGCCGCCGCGCACGCGGACGGCGACGCGATGGCCGCCGCGCTGCACGCCGCGCTCTCCACGCTGGCGGCCGAGCGGTTCCCGCAGCTCCCGCCGGAGCGGCGCGCGCTGGAGGCGGAGCTGCACGATCTGGTCGAGCCGGTCGCGGCCGCGCTGCGCGAGCTGGCGGACCGCGCGGCCGCGCTGCGCGACGCCGCCGACGACGTGCGCCTGCTGCGCTGGCGCGAATGGTCGGCGGCGCTCGGCGAGGCGTTCGCGCGCGCCGACCGCGCGTGGATCGAGGCGCTGCCCGCGCTCGCGGATCCGCGCGGCGGAGCGGGGCGCCTGTGGCGCCGCGTGCTGCGGCGCGGCGGGGCACCGGCGCTGCTGCTCGCGGCCGCGCTCTCGGCCGCGCCGGCGGCACGCGCGCAGGACGTGCACGTGGTCGTGCGCGTGAGCGGCGCCGACTCGCTGGACGTGCGCGCGCTGGCGCGGCTCGGCTTCGACGTCGTGCCGGGGCGCGGCGGCGAGCGGCTGGTGGTGGTCGACTCCACCGAGCGCGCGCGGCTGGAGCGCCTGGGCGCGACGACGACGGAGATGCGCGCGCCGCGCCCGCGCACCGCGGCCGACGCGGCGCAGACGACGGTCTACCGCAGCTACGACGACCCGCGCCGCGGCGTGCGCGCGTACCTCGACTCGCTCGCGCGCGCGCACCCGACGCGTGTGCACGTCGACACGCTCGGCCGCACGCTGGAAGGGCGTCCCATCCTCGCGGCGAAGGTCGGCCCGGCGGGCGACGACACGCGCCGCCCCAACGTGATCTTCCTCGCGACGTACCACGCGCGCGAGTGGGCCGCGACCGAGATGACGCTGCGCCTGCTGCGCCACCTCGTGTCGCCGCCGGCGCCGAGCGCGCGTCTCGACTCGCTGGTGGCGCGGCGCGACGTGTGGATCGTGCCCGTCGCGAACCCGGACGGCTACGAGTACACCTTCACGAACGACCGGCTGTGGCGGAAGAACCGCCGGCAGCAGGGCACGTTCGAGGGGAAGCCGGTCGTCGGCGTGGACCTCAACCGCAACCACTCGGTGCGCTGGGGCGTCGACGACCTCGGCTCCTCGCCCGATCCGCGCAGCGAGGTCTTCCGCGGCGGGTCGGCCGCGTCAGAGCTGGAGACGCAGGCGATCGAGCGCTTCCACGTGCTGCATCCGCCAGTGGTCTCGGTGAGCTACCACACCTTCGCGGGGCTGCTGCTCTATCCGGAAGGATGGCGCTACGGACTGCTGCCGGGGGACCTGAGCATCTACCGCGCGCTCGCCGGCACCGACGAGCGGCCGGCGGTGCGCGACCGGCTCCCCGGCGCACCGTACGGCTACCAGCGTCCGGAGCCGTCGTGGCAGCTCTATCCGACGAACGGCGAGTACACCGACTTCGCGTCGGAGCGCTTCGGGACCGTCAGCTTCACGCCCGAGATCTCGAGCGGCTTCGAGGGCGCGACGTTCTACGGCTTCGAGTTCCCGGACGACGAGGCGAAGCTCCGCACGCTGTTCGAGGACAACCTGCCGTTCGCGCTCGACGCGATCGAGGCGGCGGGCGATCCGTCGCGTTGGCGCTCGCCCACGACGGGCTACGCCGCGCCGCGCGTGGCGCTGGAGTCCGTGAGCCCGATGGTGCGCGTGCGCTCGGGCGCCGCGCCGGCCGCGATCACGGTGGACGGCGCACCGCGCCGCGCGACGGTGGACGCGCTGAACGGCGGCCGCTACCAGCGCCGCTCCGTCGCCGACTCGCTGCCCGCGCGACCGTCGGAGGTCGCGGTGCGCGCGGGGCGCGACAGCCTGCGCTACCGCGTGCTGCTCGCCGGCGGCGCGGAGCCGGCCGACAGCGGATGGACGGCGACGGGCTTCGCGCCCACCGGCCTGCCGCCGCTCGCGGGCACACGGGCGTGGCGGACGCTGGGCAACGCGACGCTGCGCTCGCCCGCGGTGCGCGTGCCGGACGACGTGGACACGGTGACGGTCGCGCTCTGGTCGCGGCACGCGGGCGACGCGTTCGGTCCCTCGCGCAACGGCACCGTGTGGCTGTCGCGCGACGGCGGGCGCACCTTTCCCGAGCGCGTGCTGACGGTCGCGGGCGACGCGCCGCTCTTCTACCCGGAGAGCCGCGAGGTCGGTGGCGTGCGTGGCGCGACGCTGCAGCTGGAGCTGCGCTCGTCGGCGCTGCCGTGGGACGTCGACGAGATCGCGCTCGTGGGGCACCTGCCGCGCGTCGCGACCGATCCGAACGCCGCGATCGCGTTCATCGCCTCGGAGAACCCGGTGCGCGGCGACCGCGTGCGCTTCACGTGGCCGTTCGTCGGCACGGCGGGCGACGTGCTCGTGTACGACCTCACCGGCCGGCTGGTGTGGCGTACCGCGGCCGACGCGACGGTGGACGAGGTGACGTGGGACGTGGGCTCGCAGACCGCGCTGGCCAACGGCGCGTATCTGGTGCTCGCGCGCGCGGGCGGCCAGACGCGCCGCCAGACGCTGTACGTGCTGCGCGCCGCGCAGTGACCGCGTGGTGATCTCGGGATGATCGTCGGCCTCGGCCTCGACCTGGTGGACATCGCGCGCATCGCGGAGATGCTCGCCGACAAGGGCGAGCGCGCCACGTCGCGGCTGTTCACGGAAGGCGAGGCGGCCTACGCGTCCAACCGCGCCGAGCCCGCGCGGCACCTGGCCGCACGCTTCGCGGCGAAGGAGGCGGCGTACAAGGCGCTCGCCGGCACGGAGCACGCGCGCGGCATCGGCTGGCGCGACATCGAGGTCGTGGTCGAGTGGGACGGACGTCCCACGCTGCGCTTCCACGGCCGTGCGGCGGAGCGTGCGGCGGAGCTGGGCGTGACCCGCGCGCACCTGTCGCTGACGCACGCCGAGCACACCGCGGCGGCGGTCGTAGTGCTGGAGGCTGACGTCGGGTGACACCGGCGCGCCGGGCCCTGTAGCTCTTGGGGAGGAAACGGATGCTCCGGATCTAGCGGATGCTTCGGATCGCTCCGTGTGGCGGCGACGCACCTCGCTCAACGAGGAACGATCCGGAGCATCCGTGTCATCCGGAGGATCCGTATCCTCCCCAATAGGCCAACGGGTCCGGCGTGTCACGCTCAGTCACCGCGCGTGAGCCGCCGCCAGGTGATCGAGTCGGCTGTGGCGCAGCGCGCGTGTGCCGTGCAGAGCGCGCGTACGTGATACGGCGCGACCGCCGCGCGCAGGCGCACGAGGCTCCGCCGCGCGGCGCGGGCATCGTCCGAGAAGCCGCGCCGCGCGGGCGTCAGGCGTCCGCTGGTGGGCGCGTGCGACGCGCCGTCGCCGACGAGCAGCACGTCGCCCACCAGCCATGCGAGGCTGCCCACGGTGTGTCCCGGCAGCGCGAACGCGCGCACCGTGTCGCGTCCGAAGACGAGCGCCGTGTCGCCCGCGAGCTCGCGCACGTCCAGCCGTGCGTCGGGCAGCGACGGCCTGCGCAGGTGGTCGGCCAGGCGCGGAATCCAGCCACGGTGCGACGCCCGTCCCAGCAGCCGCGCGCGCTCGCCCGCGCCGACGTAGAACGGGGCGTGCGCGACGGCGCGCCACGCGCCCACGTGGTCCCGATGGCTGTGCGTCAGCAGCACGGCGACGACGTCTCGCGGTCGCGCACCGAGCCGCGTCAGCGCGTCCTCGAGCGCCCGCTCCGCGCCGCGCCAGCCGAGGTCCACGATGACGACGCCCGCCTCGGTGCGGCGCGCCACGAGCAGGCTCGCGTTCGCGCCGTTGGTGGTCGCGGCCCGCTGCAGCGCGTCGTGCTCGATCGTGCGCACGCCGTCGCGCACGCCCGCGCTCGTGCAGCCGCCCAGCAGCGCGAGCAGCGTGAGCGCGGCGCGCCGGCTCATGGCCGGAACGAGCGCTTCTCGTAGACCATCGCGATCCGCGCGCCGTCCCAGACGTAGGCGAGATGCAGCCCCTGCCGGCACTCGGACACGCCGCGCGGGCGCAGGACCGCCGCGCACTCGCCGCCCGGATGCCGCACGCTGTCGAACACCACGCCCCACGCGCCCGCCGCGTGCAGCGCGCGTCCGAACGCCTGCGACGCGCCGTACTCCTCGGCGTCGTACAGCGCCGGGTAGCGGCCCTGCAGCCCGCGCAGGTCGTGCAGCGGCGCGTCGAGCGTCGCCACGAGCACGCGCATGTCCAGCTCGATCGGCCGCTCGCGCGTCGCGCGCAGGAAGCGCGCGCGGTGATACGTCGTCTCGGCCACCGCGGTCTCCAGCGTCCGCGCGGCGTAGTACGCGCCGAACGTCCCGTCCGTGAAGCGGCCGCCCGGCGGCGCGACGTGCGTGAACGGCGCCATCACGTAGCCCGCGCCCGCACCGGTCACGCGCTCGTCGGGCGGGACGCGCGAGAGGTCGCCCACCGAGGCCCGCACGCTGTCGTCGGTCATCGCCTCGACGGCGAACACTGCGTCGAGGTCCGCCGGATCGGCGACGCGCTCGAACAGCTGGATGGGCGGGAAGCGGCTCGGCACCACCCGGTAGCAGGGCCGCCAGCGCACCGCGGTCACCGGCACCGCGTCCGGCGACGGCGCGCCCGCCGTCGGCGGCCCGTCCGCCGGGACGGCCTCGCTCACGGCCAGCCGCCGCGCTGCGCGTCGAGGTACTGCCGCACGATGTACAGGTCCGCGACGTTGCCCGAGAGCATGCGGTCGAGGGCCGTGCGGCCGCCGAACGGCGGCGCGTCGTTCGGATGGCGGATCCACGCGTCCGCGCGCGCCGGCTCGGCGAACAGGATCTGCAGCGCCTTGTAGATGCCGAGCACGTACGAGATGCGCTCGAGGACGTCGCGCGGCAGGCGCACGACGCCGCCCTCGCGCCACTTGTAGAAGGTCGACCGCGGCGGCCCGCCGAGGAGCGTCATCTGCTCACCGGGGCTCAGCCGCCACGCGTCGGCGATGCGGAAGAACGTGCGGAGCGCGGGACCGGAGAGCGCATCGGCGGATTCGACGTCGGGGCGGTCGGGACGGCGCGGGGCCGCGGGGCGCGGCGGCATGGCTTCTCCAGGATTGGACGCGCCCTGAAGTTGCGTCCATTCCGGGATCGGCGACAATGCCGAACATATCCCGAAGATGGCACCCCGTACCCCGGGGCGCCAGAGGCAGTCGCGCCTCAGCGCCGTCGCGCGCCGATCGGGAACTCGACGCGCAGCCGTGCGACCGTCCACCCCTGCGGCAGCCGGATCGCGCCCTCGGACGTGCTCTCGACGGAACGCGGCGTGGTGGCCGTCGCCGGACGCACGACCGTGAGGCGCTCGCGAGCATCGGCACGGAAGTACGTCCACTCGCCTTCGAGCATCACGCGCGCGCCGCGCCCGCGCGTCCCCACGCCACCCGCGAGGACGACGAGCGGCTCGAGCTGCGGCTTGGCCGCGTTGCGCACGAGCCCAGCGCCCGCGGTCGCGCGCAGCAGCGGCACGCGCCGCGGTGCGCCTTCCGGCGTCTCGACGCCCGCGCGCAGCGACGCGGCCCAGAACGCGGGATCGCGCGTCTCGACCGCGTAGCCCACGAACTCGCGCTCCGCCACGCGGCCATCGCCGAGCGGGGTCGCGCGCGCGCGCAGCACCGCGTCGCACCCCTTCGCGAACGTCGAGATGCCCGTCGAGAGGTCCGCCTCCAGCACGACGAGCGGCGGCAGTCGCCAGCGCCCCGCGACGCCGAGCAGGAATCCGCCGCCGCTCGAGCGACCGCCGGCGCCGCAGCGCGCGCTGAACGCGTCGGGCATCGCGCCGACGCCGGCGCTCACGTCCCACGCGAGCCGCTGCGCGGCGAGCGGGCGGGCGGTCGCCACCAGCGCGACGGCGATCGCCAGTCGCGCGGCGCGCCTCATCGCGCGCCGACGGGGATATCGAGGCCCAGGCGCACGAACGTGGAGGTCGCGCCCTCGTGCAGCGTGCGCGTGCTGCGGTCCTCGGGATTCCGCATCGAGATCGTCGCCTCGGCGACGTCCACGCGCGACCACCAGCGATCGAGCTCCAGCGCCACGCGCGCACGCCGGCCGCCGTAGGCGAGGCCGCCGGCGAGCGTCGCGAACGGCTGGCGCACCTCGGTCATGTAGCCGCCGCCGGTCGCGAGGCGCACGAACGGGCCGCCCGTGCCCAGCCGGCGCTCGACGCCGACGCGCGCGAGGCCGCTCACGAACGCGTCGGCCGCGAGGGCGCGCGGGCCGAGGCTGCGGGCCCGGCACCGGTCGCTGCCGGGCGACACGGGCACGCACACGAGCAGCAGGTCGCTGCCGCGCACGAAGGACGTCTGCAGCTGCAGCGCACCCTCCAGCATCACGGCGCGCCACAGCTGCCGCCGCGCGCCCACGAGGCCGAGCACCGCGGCATGGTCGTCGTGGATCGACGGCGCCGCGAAGGCCGAGCCGCCGCCGGCCGAGAGCACGAGCGTCACGCGCGGCACGTCGGCGGTGGCGGGCGCCTGCGCCAGCGCAGCCGCCGGCACGAGCGCGAGCGTGACGAGCATGCGCGTGACGAGCGCGCCCGCCCACGAGCGGTGCATGGTCATCGCGCTCAGGTCTTGGACCAGTCGCCCTCGGTGCGCGACGCGGCCGGTCCACAACCGCAGTCGTGGCCGCAGCCCGCGTCCCGCTTCGGACGCAGCGTGCTCCACGCGCGGCGACCCACGAACAGCAGCGCCACCGCGACGATCGCGATGACGATCAGCGTCTGCATCTCCATCAGCCCCATCCCAGCAGGCGGCCGCCCTGGTACACGACCAGCGCCGCCACGTAGGCGAGTCCCAGCATGTAGGCGAACTGCACGCCGGCCCACTTCCAGCCGGTGCGGCCGCCGCCCGTCTCGCGCACCGTCACGGCCATGGTGCTCATGCACATCAGCGCGTAGACGTAGAACACCATCAGCCCGATCGCCACCAGCGGCGTGTATGCTGCGCGGCCGGTCCGCGGATCGCGCTCGGCGCGCAGCTTCTCGCGCAGCGCCGCCGCGTCGTCCTGCTCCGTGTCGCCGACGCCATAGATCGTGCCCATCGTGCTGACGAACACCTCGCGCGCCGCGAAGCTGGCGGCGATCGACACGCCGATCTTCCAGTCGTAGCCGAGCGGGCGCACCGCCGGCTCCATCGCGTGGCCGATGCGGCCGAGGAAGGAGCGCTCCAGCTGCTGCTCCTGCTGCGCGGCCTCGGGCAGCGACGCGTCGGGCGTCGTCTTCGGGTAGGTCGCGAGCGCCCAGAGCACGATCGACAGCGCGAGGATCACCGTGCCCGCGCGGCGCACGAACATCAGCGCGCGTCCGTACACGCCGATCAGCAGGCTCTTCGCGCTCGGCAGCCGGTACGCGGGGAGCTCCAGGATCATCGGGCGCGCGGGGCCGCGCAGCAGCGTGCGCTTGAACACCGCCGCGACGCCCAGCGCGGTGACGGTGCCCAGGAAGTACATGCCGAGCATCGTCACGCCCTGCAGCGTCATCGCGCCGCCGAGCAGCGCGACCGGCGGCACGAACGCGCCGATCAGCAGCGCGTAGATCGGCAGCCGCGCCGAGCAGCTCATGAGCGGCACGACCATGATCGTCGCGAGGCGGTCCTTCGGGTTCTCGACCGTGCGCGCGGCCATGATGCCCGGCACCGCGCACGCGTAGCCCGAGAGCATCGGGATGAAGCTCTTGCCGTGCAGCCCCACGCGGCGCATCAGCCCGTCCATCAGGAACGCGGCGCGCGCCATGTAGCCGCTGTCCTCGAGGATGCCGATGAACAGGAAGAGCATCGCGATCTGCGGCAGGAACACCAGCACGCCGCCCACGCCCGCGAACACGCCGTCCACGACGAGCGAGCGCAGGTCGCCCGGCGGCAGCGCGTCGCCGACGCGCGCGCCCATCCACCCCACCACGCCCTCGATCGCGTCCATCAGCGGCGTCGCCCAGGTGAAGATCGCCTGGAAGACGAGCGCCATCAGCGTCACGAACAGCAGCGGGCCCCACACGCGGTGCAGCGCCACGCTGTCAATGCGGTGCGTCGCGGTGCGGCCGCGCGGCGCGGCGCGCGTGAGGCTGCGCGCCAGCACGCCCGCGATCCAGCCGTAGCGCAGCTCCGCCTCCAGCCGCTCGGGCACGAGGCCGGCCGTCGTCAGCACGTCGCGCGCCCGCGCCAGCAACGGCGCCGCGTCGGGCACGTCGGCGAGGTGCGCCTCGGGGTGCGCGACGCCCAGCAGGCGCAGCGCCTCCATGCGCGCGGCGGAGCGGGGCAGCCCCGCGTCCTCCAGCCGCGCCGCGAGCGGCGCCAGCGCCTCCTCGGCCGCCGGCGGCAGCGCGAAGCGCCGCTCGGCCGGCGGGAAGCCTGGGGCGGCGGCGATCGCGCGCTTGAGCGCGTCCACGCCCTCGCCGCGCTTCGCGACCGTGGGGATGACCGTGACGCCCAGCTCGTGGATCAGCTCCGGGACGTCGATCGTCACGCCCGCGGCGACGGCGGCGTCGATCTGGTTCAGCGCGACGACGACCGGCAGGCCGAGCTCCAGCACCTGGCCCGCGAGGAAGAGGTTGCGCTCCAGGTGCTGCGCGTCGATCACGACGACCACGACGTCCGGGAGCGGGACGTCCTTCCCGCGGCCGATCAGCACCTCGAGGGCGATCGCCTCGTCGGGGGAGCCGGCGGAGAGCGAGTAGCTGCCGGGGAGGTCGAGGACCGCGACGCGGCGGCCGTCGTCGGTGCGGTAGCTCCCCTCGTGACGCTCGACGGTGACGCCGGCGAAGTTGCCGACCTTCTGCCGCAGCCCGGTGAGGGCGTTGAAGAGCGTCGTCTTCCCCGTGTTCGGGTTCCCGATGAGGGCGACGCGGAGCGGGCGCGCGTCGTGGATCGGGGCCGCGGGGGCCGTGCTGCCGGGGGTCCTCGCGTCGAGTCCGCCCGCCGTGACGGGCGGGGAGGCCACCGTCAGCCCGCGTGCGGCTGGACGGTGATGCCGGCCGTCAGCGCGGGGCCGAGGGCGATGCGCGTGCCGCGCACGTCGAGCAGCATGGCGTGGCGGGCGTCGACGACGTCCACCTGCGTTCCCTCGCTGAAGCCGAGCGCGCGGAGGCGGCAGGCGTCGGCGTGGCCGCAGCAGAGCGCGAGCACCGTGGCGCGGGCGCCGGGGCCGCAGGCGGCCAGCGGGCAGGACGCGGGCGGCGTGATCGCGCGGGCGGCCGTCGTCGCAGATCCCGTGGCGGACGCGTCGCTCTCGGGCGCGGACACGACGGTCAGCGCGCGCGACGGACGCGGACGGCGGGCGAAGAGGCTCAGCACGCGGATCGGGACGGAGCGACGGAAGCGGGACGCGTGTTGAGAACGGTTCTCATTCGCGCCCTCGTAATCTGACATGGGGCCGCAATCACGTCAATCGCATTCGGGATTGCGGACGAGGGGCCGCCGGATGGAGTCAGCAGGCGGTCAGCGAGGCAGCAGCCGTGCCTCCAGCCCCGCCTTCACGCGCGGCCACTCGTCGGACAGCACGCTGAAGAACACCGTGTCCCGCGTCCGCCCCAGGTCGGTCACCGTGTGCCGCCGGAGCGTCCCCTCCTCGACCGCGCCGAGCCGGAGGATCGCCGCCCGCGACCGATCGTTGATCGCGTCCGTCTTCAGCTCCACGCGCTGGCACAGCAGCGACTCGAAGGCGTGCGTCATCAGGAGGAGCTTGGCCTCCGTGTTGATCGCCGTGCGCTGCCAGGGCGGCGCGATCCACGTCCACCCGATCTCGATGCGGCGGTGCGTGGGCGCCCAGTTGGCGAGGCGCGTGCTCCCGACCACGCGTCCCGTCGCGACCTCGACCTGCGCATAGGGAAACGCCGTCCCCGCGTCGCGGTCCGCGAGCGCCGCCTCGACGTAGCGGCGCATGTCCGCGGGCGTGGCGACGTACGACACGGTGATGCGCCACAGCTCCGGGTCGAGCCCGACCTCGCACAGCCCCGGCACGTGCGCCAGCGAGAGCGGCTCCAGCCGCACGTGCCGACCCGCGAGCACGGGGACGTGGACCGCGGCGCCGGGCATGCCGTCCCGCGACGTCAGGCCGCCGCGGCGGTCGCGTGGATGCCGGGCGCGCCGGGACGCGGCGTGCGGCGCGCGACCATCACGATCACGCCCACCAGCGCGATGGCGATCGCGATCACCTGCGCGGTCGTCAGCCCGAACGTCAGCTGGTCGTCCTTGGCGCGGAAGAACTCGACGATGAACCGCTCGATCCCCGCCAGCACGCAGTACAGCCCGAACAGCCACCCCTCGGCGTGCTCGTGGTCGCGGAAGCGCCAGAGGATGAGGAACATCACGAAGCCCATCGCCGTCTCGTACAGCTGCGTCGGGTGCACGGCGATCACCTGGTTCGGCGGCGTGCCCGGCGCGAGCGGGATGCCGAACAGGTCCTGCATGTTGGCCGCGGTCGACGGCGGCGCGCCGTTCGGGAAGGTGAACGCGAGCGGCCCGTTCCACGGCCGGCCGTAGTCGTCGCCGACGGCGAAGCACCCCGTGCGTCCCACCGCGTAGCCGCCCGCGATCGCGATGCCCGCGACGTCCGCGTAGCGCGCGAAGCTCAGCTTCTTCCGCTTGATGGTGAGCCAGCAGAGCGCCACGGAGCCCATGAAGCCGCCCCAGAACACGAAGCCGCCGCGGCTGAAGATCGCGCCCGGGTCGCCGGTGAGCACGACGTAGTACAGCTTCGCGCCGATCAGGAAGCCGAGCAGCGCCGCGAAGACGATGTCGGGCGTGGTCTGCGCGTAGAGGTCGTGGCCGCGCCGTGTCAGCTCGCGCATCGTGACGATCTGCGACAGCCCGAACGCCGCGAGCACTGCGAGCCCGAAGCCGGTGAGCTGCAGCGGGCCGATGTCGAGGGAGAACGGCGCGTGGACGAACGGAGCGGCGAGATTCATGGAGTGGGCGTCGGGGATGCGGAAAAGATAGGCGGGGCGCCGGCGGGGGGTCAGCCGGACGCGGCGCCCGCGCGCCACTCGGCGCGTCCGGTGCGGCGCTCGTCCACGAGCCCGGGCATCGGCAGCGTCGCGTACGCGTTGAGCGACAGGTCGGCGGTCTCGCCGCGCTCCAGGCGGAAGAGCCCCGCG
Source organism: Roseisolibacter agri (assembly GCF_030159095.1). Lineage (NCBI taxonomy): Bacteria > Pseudomonadati > Gemmatimonadota > Gemmatimonadia > Gemmatimonadales > Gemmatimonadaceae > Roseisolibacter > Roseisolibacter agri. The sequence goes on along the minus strand of NZ_BRXS01000010.1, from coordinate 14,039 downwards.
CGCGCGATCATGGCGGCATTGTCGGTGGCGAGGCGCGGCGTGGGCGCGAACACCGTCGCGCCGCGCGGCTCCAGCCGGCGGCGCATCGCGGCCACCAGCGCGCCGTTGCACGCCACGCCGCCGCCCAGCACCACGCGCCGGCGGTCGAACGCGCGCGCGGCGCGGTACGTCTTCTCCACCAGCGTCTCGATCAGCGCGTCCTGGAAGCCGCGCGCGAGGTGCGGCCGCTCGGCGTCCAGCGCGTCGGCCCCCTCCGCCTCGGCACGGCGCACGGCGTGCAGCACCGCGGTCTTCAACCCGCTGAACGAGACGTCGTAGTAATCGGCGTCGGCGGGCGTCTGGTTGGCGCGCACCATCGGCCGCGCGAAGCGGTGGCGGTCGGGCGTGCCGGTGCGCGCCAGCCGCTCGATGTGGCGGCCGCCAGGGTAGGGAAGGCCGAGCAGCTTCGCGACCTTGTCGAACGCCTCGCCCGCGGCGTCGTCGCGCGTCGCGCCCAGCAGCCGGTAGTCGCCCCACGCCGCCACGTCCAGCAGCAGCGTGTGCCCGCCCGACACCAGCAGCGCCGTGAACGGCGGCGTGGCGTCCGCGTGCTCCAGCGCGGTCGCGAAGAGGTGGCCCTCCATGTGGTGCGCGCCGACGAGCGGCACGCCCGCGGCGTGCGCCAGCGCCTTGCCGTAGCTCACGCCCACCAGCAGCGCGCCCACGAGCCCGGGCGCGTGCGTCACCGCGACCGCGTCCAGGTCGCGCACGCCCACGCCCGCGTCGTCGAGCGCGCGGCGTACGACGGGCACGACGCTCGTGAGGTGCGCGCGGCTCGCCAGCTCGGGCACCACGCCGCCGAACAGGCGGTGCACGTCCTGCGACAGGATCACGAGCGAGCGCAGCGCGACGTCGTCACGATGCCCCTCCACCACCGCGGCCGACGTCTCGTCGCACGACGTCTCGATGCCGAGCACGCGCAGCGTCTTCACGGCGCGCTCACCGCGTGGTCTCCGCGCTCACCGTGCGCGCGGTCTCCGCTTCCGTCACCACGTGCGTCGCGCGCTCCAGCTGCACGGCGAGCCAGAGCAGCGCCGCGAGCCCGATCGCGAGCAGCATCGCCGTGCCGCGGCCGAGCGCCCACGTCTCGGCGCGGCGCTCGTCGTCGCGGTCGGTCGCGCGGCGGTCGGCGCCACGTCCCGGCATCGTCAGCGCGTTCCGGCCGTCGTCGCCGCGCCGGCCGCCGGCGCGCCCGCCTCGTCCAGGAGCCGCGCGATCAGCGCGCGGTTCTCGGGCGAGTTCCAGTCCTGCGCGTACGCCTTCTTGCGCACCGTGCCGTCGGCGCCGATGACGAAGTTCTCGGGCACGCCGGTGGTCGCGTACTGCTTCTGGATGGCGCCCGCGGGATCGTGCAGCACGTCGAAGGTGAGCCCGAACTCCTGCACGAAGTCGCGCACCTTCTGCTCGGCGCCCGCGTCGTCGATGCTGACGGCGACGACGCGGAAGCCGCGCGGCGAGAAGTCGCGGTGCAGCGCCTGCAGGCTGGGCATCTCCTGGCGGCAGGGCGGGCACCACGTCGCCCAGATGTTCACGAGCACGACGCGGCCCTTGTAGTCGTCGAGCGTGCGCGGCTTCGCCGGCGTGTCGAGCGTGACCGCGGCGAAGCGCGGCGCCTCGCTGCCCACCTCGACGTGATAGAGCTCGTCCTTCAGCAGGTGCGTGGCGGCCCACAGCCCCAGCGCCAGCGCGGCGATGACGCCGAGGACGAGGGTCCACTGCGCGCGCGCGGTCATGCGGTCTCCAGGCTGGCGTTGCGCAGCGCCGCGATCTCGGCGCGCGGGTCGGCGGCGGCGAAGATCGCGTTGCCGGCGACGAAGGTGTCGGCGCCCGCGCGGCGGCAGCGGAGGATCGTGTCGCGCGTGATGCCGCCGTCGACCTCCAGCAGCGCGCGGCTGCCGGCGGCGTCCAGCATGCGGCGGGCGCGCGCGATCTTGTCGACGCTGTACTCGAGGAAGCGCTGCCCGCCGAAGCCCGGGTTCACGCTCATGATGAGCAGCAGGTCGAGGTCGCGCGCGACCTCCTCGAGCGTCACGAGCGGCGTCGCCGGATTGAGCGTCGCGCCGGCCTGCATCCCCAGCTCCTTGATGCGCGCGAGCTGCCGGTCCAGGTGCGGCGACACCTCGACGTGGATCGTGCAGACGTTCGCGCCCGCCTTCGCGAAGTCGTCGAAGTAGCGCTCCGGCTCGACGACCATGAGGTGCACGTCGATGGGGAGCGCGGTGCAGCGCCGCACGGCGTCGATGACCTTGGCGCCGAACGTCAGGTTCGGCACGAACCGGCCGTCCATGACGTCGACGTGGATCATGTCGGCGCCGCCGGCCTCGCACATCGCGATCTCGTCGGCGAGGCGCGCGAAGTCGGCGCTCAGAATCGAAGGAGCGATCTTGGTGGGCACGTACAGAATTGCGAGATGGGAGCTGCGGACTGCGGACTGCGGATCCGAACCCGCAGCCCGCAGCCCGCAGCGTCGTTCAGGGCTCGACGGCGACGTCGATCACGACCGTCGTCCCCTTCGGCTTCCGCGACGTCGCGACGGGATTCTGCTTGAGCACCGTGTTCGGCGGCACCGACGCGTTGGCCTGCTGCTCGCCGAGCTGCGGGACGAAGCCCGCGTCGCGCAGCCGCTGCTGGGCGTCGGTGTCGAGCAGCCCCACCACTTCGGGCACCGGGCGGTCGCTCGGCACCAGCTGCGACGGGAACACGAACAGGTACACGATCAGGTAGCCGATCACGAAGCCCGACGCGCCCGTGACGACGTACGGCAGGATGCCGCGCGCACGCGAGCGCCAGCGCGGCACGGTGCGCGCGGGCGGCGCGGCGGGGGACGGGGTGGCCTGGGTCGCCATCGTCAGCCCGCCCGGCGCAGGCGCACCGCGAACGCGCCGTCCACGCCGTGCCGCTGCGGCAGCACGCGCAGGCGCCCGCCGTCCAGCACCGCGTCGGGCACCGCGCCCGCGGGCGGCGGCTCCGGCGTCCACTCGGGGTGCGTGGCCAGGAAGTCGTCCACCGGCGCGTCGTTCTCCTCGGGCTCGATGGAGCAGGTGCTGTAGACCAGCAGCCCGCCCGGCTTCACGATGCGCGCGGCCGCACGCAGGATCTGCCGCTGCAGCGCCGGCATCACGGCCATGTCGGACGGCTTCAGGCGCCATCGCGCGTCGGGGTGGCGGCGGAAGGTGCCGGTCCCGGTGCACGGCGCGTCGAGCAGCAGCGCGTCGACCGCTCCGACGGCGGGCTCGCGCGCATCGCCGACGAAGGGGATGACGTTCTCCACCGCGAGGCGCCGCAGGTTCGCGCGCACGCGCTGCAGCCGCACGTAGGACCGGTCGCCCGCGTACACCACGGCCGCGGTGCGCGACAGCTCCAGCGCCTTGCCGCCGGGCGCCGCGCACAGGTCGGCGACGGTCGCGCCCTCGGGGAAGGCGGCGTACTGCGTCACCAGCGTCGAGGCGGGGTCCTGCACGTGGAAGTGCCCCTGCCGGAATGCCCCGAGCTCGGTGAGCGCGGCGCCCGGCGCGAGCTGCAGGCTGTCGCGCGCCCACACGGTGCCCGGCGCCGGCTCGGCCAGACGGACACCGGCCGCCGTCAGCTCCGCCGCGAGCGCGTCGGCCGAGAGGCCCCACGGGCGCGCGACGACGGGCGCCTCGCGGTTGTTGGCGGCCAGTAGCGCCTCCACCTCGTCGAGCGGCCAGCGGTCGGCCCAGCGCTCCACCAGCCACTGCGGATGCGAGTGGCGCGCGGCCAGCGCCTCGCGGGCGTCGGCCGGCACGACACCCGCGAGCGACTCGGCCCCGTGCGCCGCGCGGTCGCGCTCCAGCCGCCGCAGGACCGCGTTCACGAGCTTGCTGGCCCCGATCCCGTGCCGCCGTTTGGCGAGCTCCACCGTCTGCGCGATCGCGGCGTAGGGCGGCACGCTGGTCATCTCGAGCAGCTGGTAGGCGCCCAGGCGCAGCAGGTCGATCACGTCCGCGTCGAGGCGGGCCAGGCCGCCGCTGACGCGCGCCGCCAGCAGCGCGTCCAGCCAGCCGCGCTTGCGCAGCGTCCCCCACAGGAGCTCCTGGGCCCAGCGCCGGTCGCGCGCGTCGAGCCCCCCGGCCCGCCGCTCGAACGACGGGTCCAGCAGGAATCCCTTGCGCAGGTCCGCGAGCGTCTCGGCCGCGAGCACACGCGCGGGCGTGACGCCGCCGATGATCGGGCGGCGGGGCATGGGCGGCGCGTCGGTGGGCGGCATGGACGAAACATAGCGGGACGCGGGAGCCCGGGCCGGGCCCGCGGGCGGTGGCTCGTGAGGCGGCTGCGTGGTGCGAGCTGCGTGCACGGCCGCTGAGGATGCCTCGGCGCGCCGGACCTGTCGGCCTCTTGGAGGGATGCGGATTCTGCGGATTGGAACGGATCGAACGGATCGCTCCGGCCCGGCGCCTGGGACGTCGCGGCCACGCGGGACGATCCGAAGGATCCGTTCGCATCCGGAGCATCCGGATCCCCCAATGGGCAAGAGGGTGCGGCGCGCGGGAGTCGGAACGGCACCGGGCGGGATGACGGGATGACGAAGAGGCTCCGCCGAGCGCCTGGGACATCGCGCACGGCGGAGCCTCCTGTTCATCCTATCATCCTGTCAGAGCGGTGCGTCGTTCAGATCCGCAGCCCGCAGCTCAGGTCACGACCTCTGCCGGCGGCCCTGAGAACACGTCTCCCAACTCCACCCCGCGCCCTCGCGCCCAGTCGGCCACCGACAGCCGCGGCCGGCCGGCGGGCTGCGCATAGAGCACGCGCACCGCGTCCTCGCCGCACTTCACGTCCATCCCCTGCGGGCCGAGCGCGATGACCTCGCCCGTGGTGACGTCGGGGCGCTCCTCGGTGGGGACGGCGCGCGCGCCGAACAGCTTCACGTCCGCGCCGCGCAGCGCGCCGAACGCGCCCGGGCGCGGGTCGTAGGCGCGGATCGCGCGGGCGACGTCCTCCGCGGGGCGCGTCCAGTCGATGCGCGCGTGCTCGCGCTCGGTCTTGGGCGCGTAGGTCGCGAGCGCGTCGTCCTGCGGCTGCTCGTGCAGCGTGCCGGTCGCCATCAGGGCCAGCGCCTCCATCAGCGCCAGCGCGCCGAGCTCGGACAGGCGCTCCGTCAGCTCGCCGTACGTCTCGTCGTCGGCGATCGGCGTCTGCAGCGTGTGCAGCACCGGCCCCGCGTCGAGCGCCGGCACCATGCGCATGATCGCCACGCCCGTGTGCGCGAAGCCCTGGCGGATGGCCGCGCGGATGGGGTCCGCGCCGCGCAGCAGCGGCAGCAGCGACGCGTGGATGTTGAGCGTCCCGCGCGGCGGCAGGTCGATCACCGCCTTCGGCAGGATGTGCCCGTACGCCACGACGACCGACAGGTCGGGCGCGAGCGCGCGCACCTCGTCCATGAACGCGTCGCCGCGCGGCTTCTCCGGCTGCAGCACCGGCAGTCCCTCGGCCAGCGCGACCTGCTTCACCGGCGACGGATCGAGCTGCGAGCGGCTGCGCCCGCGCGGGCGGTCGGGCTGCGTGACGACGCCCACGACGTCGAAGCCCTCGCCGAGCAGCGCGCGCAGCGGGGGCGTGGCGAAGTCGGGGGTGCCCCAGAAGAGGATCTTCACCGGGCTAGAGCGCTTCCTCGTTGTGCTGCTCGGCCAGCTCCTTCGCGGTGATGAGCGCGCGGCGCAGCGACGGATACTTCGCCTTCTCGCGCTCCCACTTCTGCATCGCCGACCGCCGCTTGAACAGGCCCAGGTAGTCGAGGAAGAGCTTCCCGTTCAGGTGGTCGAGCTCGTGCTGCATGCAGCGCGCGAGCAGGTCCACCGCCTCGACCTCGATGGGCCGGCCATCGCGGTCCAGGCCGCGCATCACGACGCGCGACGGGCGGTCCACGTCGCCGTAGATCTCGGGGATCGACAGGCACCCCTCCTCGCCGCGCGCCGAGCCCTCGGCGAGCACGATCTCGGGGTTCACCAGCACGAGCGGCTGGTCGTCCACGTCGGCGACGAAGAGCCGCTCGCGGCGCCCCACCTGTGGTGCCGCGAGGCCGATCCCCTTGGCGACGTACATGGTCTCGAACATGTCGTCGACCAGCCGGCGGAGCTCCGGCGTCATCTCGGCGACGGGCTCGCTCTCCTGGCGCAGGATGGGCGCGCCGAGGACGTGGATGTCGAGCACGGACACGGGCGCGCGCCTCAGGGCGCGGGCGTGGCGGCGCCGCGCGCGGCGCCCACCCGGACGATGCGGCCGCGCTCGACCACCAGGCGCGACTCGCCGGAGCGGATCGTGATCTGGTCCTCGGGCGTCGGCTGCCCGGCCGTCTGCTCCTTGATGTGCACGACCTCGCCCACGATGCCGCCGGCGGTGACGATCTCGTCGCCGCGCTTGAGCGCGCGGATCGTCTGGTCGTGCTGCTTCCGCTGGCGCTGCTGCGGGCGCCAGAGGATGAAGTAGAAGATCGCCGCGATCGCGACGTACATGAACAGCGTCCCGTAGATCGGGTTCGCCGTGGCCTGCAGGAGGAGGAGCGTCGGGTACATGGGACGGGCGGAGGTGAGGCGGGAAAGCTAACACGGCCCGCGCGCTCGGGGCTGCGAATTCGTCCCGACCCGAGCCCGCGGCGCTCCCAGTGCGACGTGCGCAGGGGCCAGAGGCCCGTTCCGCGGTGCGGAGGGAATCCGGCCTCGCGGCGCGGCTCCCGAGAGATCACCGCTCGCGAACGACACGCAAACAGCCGGCGCGCATCGCGGCGTGTCAGACCACGTAGGGGAGACGGGACCGGAACGGGTCACGCCCTCCACCGGTCCGGAGAAGCCGTTCTCCGCCGCACGCCTCACGCCAGATCGCAGGAGTCCTCAATGCGCGCCTCGACTCGCCCCCTGTTCTGGACCGCCGCCGTCGTCACCGCCCTCGCGCTGCCCGCCGGTGCGCGCGCGCAGCAGCCGCTCGCTCCCATCCAGGTCTCCGCGCGCACGGCCGAGGCGGATCGGCTGGACGAGCGCGCCGTCGCGTACGAGGAGACGGGCTCGCGCCGCAAGTGGGCCAAGGCCGCGGGCCTGCGCGAGAAGGCGGCCTCGCTGCGCGCGCCGGAGGACCCGCAGGCGTTCAGGAGCCTGCAGACGGCGGCGTACGTGCGGCACGCGCTCAAGCAGCCCGGCATGGCGCTGTCGCTGATGCAGCGCGCGGCCGACCAGGCGCTGGCGCGCGGCGACGTCTTCAACGCGGCGTCGGCCTACGCGGACGTGGCGGCGATCGCGCAGGAGCTGCGCGACAACGACCGCGCGCGCGCGTCGGTCGAGAAGAGCGCGCTGCTGACCCGCTCGCCCCTGCTCAGCGCCCCGGACCGCGAGTGGCTGCAGCACCGGCTGGCCCAGACGACGATGACGCTGCCGGTGGTCGCGAGCGCGCCGACGCAGCCGTGAACTGCGCCGCGGACCGCGGGCTGCGGACTGCGGATTCTACGACGGCGTGTCCCGATGAGTCGTAGATCCGCAGTCCGCAGCCCGCAGTGCTTCACCGTTTGGGGTGTGGGGTCACCGGCCGCGCCACCGCGCCTCTCGCGCGCTCGCCCGCCAGGTAGCGCGCCAGCCACTCCGTGCTCCACGCGTCGAAGGTGCCGTCGGCCAGCGTCGTGCGCGCCTGCTGCATCAGCGCGACCAGGAAGTGCACGTTGTGCAGGCTCAGGAGCCGGAGCCCGAGGATCTCGTCGGACGTGAAGAGGTGCCGCACGTAGGCGCGCGAGAAGCGCGTGCACACCGTGCAGTCGCACCCCTCGTCCAGCGGGCCCGGATCGTCGCGGTGCCGCGCGTTGCGCAGGTTGATGCGGCCGTCCTGCGTCAGCGCGGCACCATTGCGCCCCATGCGCGTGGGCGCCACGCAGTCGAACAGGTCGACGCCACGGCGCACGCCCTCGACCAGGTCCTCGGGGTAGCCGACGCCCATCAGGTAGCGCGGCCGGTCGGTGGGGAGCACGTCGTCCACCACCTCGAGCATCGCGTACATGTCGGGCTTCGCCTCGCCCACCGAGAGGCCGCCGACGCCGAAGCCGCGCCATGCGCCCATGTCGACGATCGCGCGCGCGCTCTCGCGCCGCAGCTCGGCGTGGATGCCGCCCTGCACGATCGGGAAGAGCGCCTGCTCGGGCGTCGGCGCGTCCGCGTCCTCGCGCAGCAGCCGCGCGAACTCGTCGCGGCAGCGCGCCAGCCAGCGCAGCGAGCGCTCCATCGCGTCGCGCGCCACGGGTACGTCGCTCTGCCCCGGCGGCACGTGGTCGAACTGCATGATGACGTCGGCGCCGAGGTTGCGCTCGATGCGCATCACGCTCTCGGGCGTGAAGCGGCGCGACGACCCGTCGATGTGGCTGCGGAAGTCCACGCCGTCCTCGTCGATCTTCCGCAGCCCCTCCAGCGAGAACACCTGGAAGCCGCCGGAGTCGGTGAGGATCGAGCCGTCCCACGCCATGAAGCGGTGCAGCCCGCCCATCTGCCGCACGAGCGCGTCGGAGGGCCGCAGGTGCAGGTGGTACGCGTTGGCGAGGATCATCTGCGCGCCCATCGCGCGCAGGTCCAGCGGGTCGAGGCCCTTCACCGTGGCCAGCGTGCCGACCGCCATGAAGGCGGGCGTCTGCACGGTGCCGTGCGGCGTGGTGAAGGTGCCGGCGCGGGCGCGCCCCTGCGTGTGCGTGATCTCGAGCTCGAAGGCCATGGGCGTCAGACGACCACCATCGCGTCGCCGTACGAGTAGAAGCGGTAGCCCTCGCGGACCGCCTCGGCGTAGGCGTGCATCGTCAGCTCGTGGCCCGCGAGCGCGGCGACGAGCATGAGCAGGGTGGAGCGCGGGAGGTGGAAGTTGGTGATCAGGTGGTCGACCGCGCGGAAGCGGTAGCCCGGGCGGATGAACAGCGCGGTGTCGCGCGCCTCGGCGCGCACGCGGCCGTCGGGATCGGCCGCGCTCTCCAGCGTGCGCGCGGAGGTCGTGCCGACGGCCCACACGCGGCCGCCCGCGGCGCGCACGCGCTGCAGCGCGTCGGCGGCGTCGGTGGAGACCTCGTACCACTCCTCGTGCATCACGTGCGCGGCGGGGTCCTCGACCTCCACCGGCTTGAAGGTGCCCGCGCCCACGTGCAGCGTGACGTCCACGCGCCGCACGCCGCGCGCGGCCAGCGCGTCGAGCAGCTCGGGCGTGAAGTGCAGCCCCGCCGTCGGCGCCGCCACCGAGCCGCTCCGCGCCGCGTACACGGTCTGGTAGCGCGCGGCGTCCTCGGGCGCGTCGGCGCGGTGGATGTAGGGCGGCAGCGGCACGTGGCCGTGGCGCTCGACCGCCGTCATCGGGTCGCCGTCGGCGTGCAGCCGCACCAGGCGCGTGCCGCGCTCGGTGACCGACAGCACCTCGACGGCGAGGTCGGGCGCGATCGTGACGCGGCGTCCCGGCTTCAGCTTCGCGCCGGGCTGCACCATCGCCTCGAACTCCGCCGGACCCGTCGCGCGCAGCAGCAGCACCTCGGCCGGCGCGCCGCTGTCGCGAACGCCGAGGAGGCGCGCGCGGAAGACGCGCGTCGTGTTGACCACCAGCGCGTCGCCCGCGGGGACGAGCGTCGCCAGGTCGGCGAAGGTGCGGTGGGCGATCGACCCGCTGGCGCGGTCGACGACCATCAGCCGGCTGGCGTCGCGGCGCGCCAGCGGCGTCTGCGCGACGAGGTGCTCGGGAAGGGCGAAGTCGTAGTCGGAGGTGCGGCTGCCGGGCATGGCGCGAAGGATAACGGGGCAGGGTCCACGACCGGCGGGCCGGCCCCGACATTGCACTCCGCGGGGCGACTCCCGCCCCCACACGCTCCCATGAACGACGTCGCCGCCGCGGTCTACGCCGCCACCGCCGAGACCCGCGCCATGCCGCCGGAGGCGGTCCGCGATCGCATCATCCAGCTGGCCTTCGACGGCGACGCCTCACGCTACGAGCAGTTCGTCGCCACCCTGCGCCAGGCCATCCCGCCCGACGTGGGCGTGATCCTGCGCGGGAGCGTGGTGATCGGCTGCCGGTGGAGCGACGGGGCGCCGTTCGACGCCGACGGGCCGGGCACGAGCGACCTCGATCTGACGCTGGTCGGCGGCGACATGCTCAAGCTGTACGACGAGTTCCACATCCCGGGCGTGCACAGCGTCCCGATGGGCGAGGATCACCCCGACGCGGCGCCGGCGCTGCTCCCGCTGCGGCGAAAGCTGTGCGAGCTGGCGGGCCGTCCGGTGAACATCCAGGCGACGTCGGACTTCGTGCAGTACGCGCGCGAGATCGTGATGGACCAGCCGTACTTCACGATCCTCGAGAAGGCCGAGAAGGCGGAGGACGACGCGTCGGGCGCGGAGGGCGCGGAGGGCGCGCGCGCGGCGGGGTGACGCTCCGCGTCCTCAGCTACAACATCAAGTACGGCGGCACCGGGCGCGAGGACGCGCTGGCGGCGGTGATCCGCGCCGCCGACCCGGACGTGGTGATGCTGCAGGAGGCGAGCGATCCCACGGTCGTGCGGCGGCTGTCGGAAGCGACGGGCCTGCACGAGTGGGGCGCGCGCATCGGGCACTCGACGGGCTACCTGAGCCGCCACGCGGTCACGTCCCACGCGTGGCACCACCCGCGCGGCTCGCGCCACGCCTTCCTCGAGGTGGAGCTGGGCGACGTCGGGTGCCGGCTGTTCGGGCTGCACCTCAACGCGTGGTTCTCGAAGTGGAGCGAGATGCGGCGCACGCGCGAGATCCGCGCGCTGCTCGACGGCATCCGGGCGCACCAGGATGGCTTCCACGCGATCGCGGGCGACTTCAACGCGCTGGCGCCGGGCGAGCGGCTGGAGGTGCGCGGCTTTCCACGGTGGATCCGCGCGATGATCTGGCTCAGCGGCCGCGACATCGCGCGCGACACGATCCAGACGATGCTCGACGGCGGCTACGTGGACGCGTGGCGCACGCTGCACGCGGGCGAGCCGGGATACTCGTTCCCGACGTGGGAGCCGCACGTGCGGCTCGACTACCTGTTCACGCCGGGGCGCTACCAGGCGCGGATCGGCCGCTGCGAGGTGTTCGCGGCGCCCGCCGAGGCCCGCACGGCGAGCGATCACTTTCCGCTCCTCGTCGAGTTGGCGACGGCGTAGCGCTGCGGACTGCGGGCGGCGGATCGTGCTCCGTGCCCTCGACAGTCGTCGTCGCGCCCGGGCTGTTGCCCTGTGGTGAGGATACGGATGCTCCGGAGGATACGGATGCTCCGGATCGGAACGGATCGTTCGGATCGCTCCACCCAGGCGCTTGAAACGTCGCCGCCACGCGGAGCGATCCGAAGCATCCGCTACATCCGAAAAATCCGTATCCTCTCCAAAGGCGAATGGGGTCGGCGCGCGATTCCCGGAACGACTTCGACAGGATGACCGGATGACCAGGAGGCTCCGCACCGGCGCTTGGAGCAGCGCGCCACGCGGAGCCTCCTGGTCATCCTGTCGATGCAGTTCGCCGTTCAGCCTCCGAACAGGTTCGGCTGCGCGTTCGCCCCGCCCGCCGGCGGCTCGTAGCCGAAGTGCCGGTACGCCTGCGACGTCGCCATGCGGCCGCGCGGGGTGCGCTGCAGGAAGCCGTGCTGCACGAGGAAGGGCTCGTACACCTCCTCGATCGTGCCGCCGTCCTCACCCACCGCGGCGGCGATCGTCGAGATGCCCACCGGTCCGCCGTCGAACTTCTCGATGATGCAGCGCAGCACGCGCGCGTCCATGTCGTCCAGCCCGAACTCGTCGACGTCCAGCCGGCGCAGCGCCAGGTCCGCCACCTCCTTCGAGATCGCGCCGCCCGCCTCCACCTCCGCGTAGTCGCGCACGCGGCGCAGCAGGCGGTTCGCGATGCGTGGCGTGCCGCGCGAGCGGCGCGCGATCTCCGCCGCTCCGCCCGCGTCGCACGGCACCTTCAGCACGTCCGCCGTGCGGCGCACGATCAGCTCGAGCGCGTCCTCGGGATAGTAGTTCAGCCGCTCCACGATCCCGAAGCGCGCGCGCATCGGCGACGTCAGCATGCCGAAGCGCGTCGTCGCACCCACCAGCGTGAAGCGCTCGATCGGCATCGTGATCGTCTGCGCCTTCGGGCCCTCGCTCAGGCGGATGTCGATCTTGTAGTCCTCCATCGCCGGATAGAGGAACTCCTCGATCACGGGACGCAGGCGGTGGATCTCGTCGATGAAGAGGATGTCCCCCTCGCGCATGTTCGTGAGCTTCCCCACCAGGTCGCCCGGCTTCTCGATCGCCGGGCCGCTCGTGGTGTGGATGTTCACGCTCAGCTCGCGCGCGATCAGCTCGGCCAGCGTCGTCTTGCCCAGGCCCGGGGGGCCGTGGAAGAGCGTGTGGTCGAGCGGCTCCTTCCGCGCGATGGCGGCGGCGATCGCGATCCGCAGGTTGCCCTTCACCTTCTCCTGGCCGATGAACTCCGCCAGGCGTTGCGGACGCAGCGAGAGCTCGACGACGCTCTCCTCGCTGATGATCTCGGGGGTGGTGATCTCGGCTCTGGCCATCATGGGGTGCACACTACCGGGCGGGTCGGGAACGTCCAAGCGATTGCGTGTCGGGAATATACCCGAAGATCGCCCGAAAGTGGCCGCGCGCGCCGGGCCGCGCCGGCGAGAGCAGACGCATCGGTGCCGGTGGTGATCCAGATCACGTCTCCGCGGACTGTGGCGCGCTAGCCTCAGTGTCGCACGTCCCCCCCTCCTCCCCCCACGTACGAGTCGGGCCGGCGCCATCGCGCCGGTGCACGGCGGCTGGATCGCTGCTTCCTGGGAAGTCGCGACAAAGGCAAACCCGGCGAAAGCCGGGGACGCAAAGCCACGAGGCTACCGCCCACGGGACACCGGGGCCACGCCGGTCGGGTTGCCGCAGGACTCCGGACCCTCCCCACAGGATTCTGCAGTGATGCGCACCCTGACGCGCGGCCTTCTGGCGGCCGCGCTCCTCGCCGCGTGCTCGGACGTCTCCGCGCCCCGCACGGCCCTGACGCCAGGTCGTGATGCCGTCCGCACCCTCGGCCTCACCAACGGCGCCACGGCCGACACCCTCGTCGTTGGCGAGGCGCTCCAGCTGACCGAGGCGCTGCCGCGTCGCCGCGGCAAGACGATCGCCACGGCGACCACGTGGAGCTCGTCGAACCCGGCCGTCGCGACGGTCTCGTCGCAGGGCATGGTGACGGCGCTGGCCACGGGCAGCACCGTCGTGACCGCGCGCAACTCGCTCGCCTCCGAGAGCGCGACGCTCCTCGTCCTCGCCGCGCCGACGATGGTGCCGGCGCCCGCGCCGGTGCCCGCCCCCACGACCGATCCGACGACCACGGTTGGGACGCTGGTGCACGCCGCGACGGGGCTCTGCCTCTCCGTGGCCGGCGACCGGAACGCCACCGGCGTGGGCGCGGTGCTGAGCACGTGCGCCGGCACGGCCGGGCAGCAGTGGCAGGGCGCAGCCGCCGGCGCCCCCGCGCTGCTCACCGTCTTCGCCGGTGCGCAGTGCCTCGACGACTGGGGCGCTGGCGGCGGGGTCGGGGACCAGCTCGGCACGTGGACCTGCATTCCAGGTGCGCCGACGCAGACCTGGACGCTCTCGGCCGCCGGTGAGCTGAAGCTCGCCAACGGCCTGTGCGTGCAGGGCGGCGCGAGCGCCGGACAGCAGGCGACGCTCCAGTACTGCACGGGCACCGCTGCCCAGCGCTGGACCCGCGTCGCGAGCGACGTGCCGGCCTCCACTCCGACGACGTCGCCGACCCCGGCGCCCCTCCCGACGTCGCCCGCGCCGACGACCGAGACCACGCCGGAGCTGCCGCGCGCGACCGTCGACACGCGCATGCCCGCGCAGACCGGCCGCGTCATCGCCGTGCCGGCGGGCGGCGACCTGCAGGCCGCCCTCGACGCCGCCCAGCCGGGCGACGTCATCACGCTCGCCAACGGCGCCACCTACGCGGGCAACTTCGTCCTCCCCAGCAAGCCCGCCGGCGGCTGGATCGTCGTGC
>NZ_BRXS01000009.1 GCF_030159095.1 Roseisolibacter agri | reverse complement strand
CGGGTGGCTCAAGCGCTGGCGGCGCGTGGCGACGCGGGCCGAGAAGCTCGCCGTCACCTACCGCGCCGCCATCTGCCTCGTCCTCGCCGCCCGCTACGCAACGCGGTACTTCTCAGACACTACCTAGCGCCCAACCGAGTGTCCATTCGCGGCGTCTCGCTGCGCGCGCAAGCGCCAATTTCTTGGCTCTCCCTTTCCCCCTACAGGCCTCACGATGTCTGATGCAGCCCGCTCGACCCGCACGATCCTGCTCCCGCTGCTGCTCGCGGGGTGCACCCGTGCGTCCGTGCCGGTGCCGGCGGCGAAGGCCGTCGTCGCAGCCACGGCCGCGCCCGACACCGCGGCCGCGTCGCGCGAGCGCGCCCGCGCGCTGCTCGCCCGCGCCGTCGACGCGCTGGGCGGGCGCGACGCGGTCGCGACGCTCGCGGGCTTCGAGCTGGAGCTGGACGCGTACGCCGCGCGCGGCAACTGGCAGCAGGCACGCGTCTGGACCGACACGACGCCGAATCCGGTGCCCACGAAGCTGCGCCAGCTCGTCGACCTCGCGCGGGGGCGCGCCGTCAACGAGTTCCTCTCGACGTCGCCCGGGCCGATCCGGTTCCACTACCGCACGCAGCACGATCCCGCGGCCTCCTGGCAGGTGGACCTGATGCGCTGGCGACTCGGCGACGACCTGCAGCGCGGCAGCGCCGCGTCCGCGCGCACGAACGTCGCGTCGCTCGCGCGGCAGCTGCCGCAGGGCGTGCTGCGCCAGGCGATGGCCGCCGACACCGCGCTGCGCCACGCGGGCACCGCGACGCGCGACGGCCGCGCGCTCGAGCTGCTGACGTTCCCCGATCCCGGCGCGCCGCGCGCGGTGACGCTCGCGATCGACGCCGCGAGCGCGCGCCCCGCGTACGTCGCCGTCGCGGGCGCGGAGGTCGCGTTCGACGACTGGCGGTCCATCGACGGCGTGCCGGTGCCGTACCGCCGCGTGCAGCGCGCGGACGGCGTCGTCGCCGGCACGCAGCTCGTCACGCGCGTCGACCTGCGCCCCGCGCTCGACGACGCGCGCTTCGCGGTGCCCGCAGGATTCGCCGAGGCGCCCGCGCCCGGCGCGCCGCGGGCGACGCGCATCGCGGATCGCGTCTACCGCCTGGACGACCTGCCGGGCGGCTACCACGCGGCGTTCGTCGTCGGCGACGACGGCGTGTCGGTGCTCGAGGCGCCGGTCTCGCCCGCGCACGCGGAAGCCGCGCTGCGGCTGATCGCCGACTCGGCGCCGGGGCGCACGGTGGCGCGCGTGTTCGTCACGCACCACCACAACGACCACGTGGGCGGGCTCGCGCCGTACGTCGCGCGCGGCGCGGTCGTGGTGGTGGGCGCGGGGCTGGAGGAGGCGGTGCGGCGCCAGCTTCCCGACTCGCTGCGCGCGCGCGTGCGCTTCGAGACGGTCGCGGCGCGGCGCAGCTTCGGCGCGGGCACAGCGCGCATCGACGCGCTGCCCGTGGAGAACGGCCACGCCGCCGGCAACGTCGCGTACTTCCTGCCCGCGAGCGGCGTGCTGTTCCAGGGCGACCTGTTCTACATCCCCGAGCGCGGCGTGGTGCCGCCGGCCTTCACGGTCACCGAGGCGCTCGCGCGCGCGGTGCGCGACGCGGGGCTGCGCGTGCGGCAGGTCGTGGGCGTGCACGGCCGCACCGGCACGTGGGACGAGGTCGAGGAGTCGCGCCGCAGGGCCGCCGCGCGCTGACGCCGGTCGTGCGACGGCGCGCGCTCAGAGCCGGCAGTCCGTCCGCAGCCAGTCGATGACCGTGCGCGCGAGCCCCACGCGCCGGTCGCTGAACGAGTGGTCGGTGGGCCACACGTGCGTCGCGACGCGCGCGTTGCCCGCCTTCCGCAGCGCGTCGGCGAGCGGGGCGTGCGACGTGTTCGCCGTGTTGTCCAGCAGCAGCACGGGGCGCGCGCGCAGCGCGGGCGCGCTGGCGGCGAGCGCCCACTCGTCGCCGCGATCGAGCATCGCCTTCACCAGCGCGGCCGCGCCGCCAGCCGCCCGCAGCGGCGCACCGGGCGCGGTGATGTCGGTGGTGTACGCGAGGAACTCCGCGCGCGCCGCGGAGTCCTTCCGCATCGCCACGCCCTCGCGGCCGACGTCCCAGAACTCGAGCCCCGCCGCGCACGCGACCGTCGGGTCGGCGGCCGCGCCGCGCAGCGCGAGCCAGCCGCCCATGCTGTGCCCCACGAGCGCGAGGCGCCGCCGGTCGATGCGGTGGCGCGTCGCGTTCACGGAGTCGCGCAGGAAGCGCAGCGCGGCCGCGACGTCGGCCTGCGCGTTGTCGAACGAGAACTCGCCGCCGCTTCCCCACGCGCCGCGGTAGTGGAAGAAGAGGACGTTCAGCCCCGCGCGGCGCATCGCCTGCGCGAGGTCGAGGTTGCGCTCGTTGCCGGGATAGCCGTGCAGCAGCACGACCGTCGGGTGCGGGCCCTTTCCCGGCGCGAGATACAGCAGCCCATTCAGCCGCGCGCCGCCGCTCGGGAAGTGCAGCTCCACGAGCGCCATCGGGTTGGCGGTGTCGCGCGCGGGCAGGTCGAGCGTGACGGGATCGCGCGCGGGCACGCGCGGCTGCGCGTCGGCGCACGCGGCGGAGACGAGGACGGCGACGATGGCCGCGCCGGCCGCGCGCCTCACGGCCGCGCTCCCCGCTCGGCGTCGCGCAGGAAGGCGCGCAGCGAGTCCGCGGTGAGCTGCGGCTCGTCGACCATCATGCGGTGCGCGGCGCCGCGGATGATCGCCACGCGCGCGCCGGGGATGCGCTTCTGGACGTCGTACATCGTCTGCGGGCGCGCCTCGTCGAACTCGCCCGCCATCAGGAGCACCGGCAGGCGCAGCTCGCCGAGTCGCGCGGTGCGGTCGTAGTCGCGCAGCGTGCCGGTGGCGCTGAACTCGGATGCGCCCCACATGTGGCGGTACATCGCGCCGTTCCCCTGCACGCCGGCGCACTCGGGGTACGCGGCGGCGCGATCCGGGTGCCGCGAGTTGTAGCGCGCGAGGAAGCTGTCGTTGGCGGCGGTGAAGGCCGGCGTGTCGTACTGCTTCGACGCCTCCGCCTGCGCGATCACGCGCTGCAGCGTGTCGGGCATCAGCGCGACCAGCTCGCGCGCGTCCGCGAGCCACTCGGGCGTGCTGAGGAGCGGGCCGGCGAGCGTCACCGAGCGCACGCCGTCGGCGCCCTTCGTCAGCACGTACTCCGCGGCCACGGTCCCGCCCCACGAGTGGCCGAGGAGATGGACCTCGCGCAGGCCGAGCCGCTCGCGGATGGCGGTGATCTCGTCGACGAAGTGCGGGAGGTTCCAGTACGTCGTGTCGTTCGAGCGCTGCGAGCGGCCCGTGCCCAGCTGGTCGTAGAAGATCACCGGGCGCTCGTCGCCGAGCCGTCCGAGCTCGCGCAGCACGCAGCTGCGGCCCCCGGGTCCACCGTGGATGGCGAGGAGCGGCGTGCCCGTCCCCGTGCCGACGACGCGGTACCAGATGCGGCCCCCCGGCACCTCGAGCATTCCCTCGCCGGGCGCGAGCGGGCCGCGCGCGGTGCTGTCGCGGGCGGCCGTATCGGCGGGCGCGGCGTCCTTCGTGGCCGTGCAGGCGGCGAGCGTCAGCGTCGCGAGCAGGAGCGGGGCGAGGCGGCGGGGCATCGGGCAGGGGCGCGGGCGGAGTCGATCGCGGGTGGATCGCGCGAGCGCCTGCAAGGATGGCGGCCGGAGCCGCACGGGCAAGGTCCGACGCGTTCGGACTGTGATCCTCGTCGCCGTCGATCGTTCGGGCCCAGCGCGCCGGCCCTGTTGGCTTTTGGAGGGATACGGATGCTCGGGATCTCGACGGATCATTCGGATCGCTCCGCACCGGTGCATGGAACGTTGCCGCCACGCGGAGCGATCCGTCGGATCCGTTCCGATCCGCAGCATCCGTATCCCCCCAACAGGCGAATGGGGTCCGGCGCGACCGCGTAGGTGACTCTGCACGCAGCACGCAGCGGCCCCATCCGTTGGCTGTCGTCGCGGTGGCTCGCATCTCGCCATTGTCGGCTGGGTCCGGCGGCGCTCCGTGTGCCGCCTCCGCCATCAGCCGGAGTCCCACATGAGCCACCGTCGTCCCGCCCCGCGCTTCCTGCTCCCCCTCGTCCTGGCGGCCGCCGCGGCCGGATGCGACGTGAAGGCCTCCGCCGAGGACGGCGGGAAGGGGGCGGCCGCCTCGAGCGGGGAGGTCGACCGGAGCTGGACTGCGCCGACGGTCGCCGCGGTCGCCGGCGTCCCCTCCTCCGAGGTGAAGAGCGCCATCGAGCAGCGGCTCGGCGGCGCGCGCCCGGACGGGCTGGCCGACGACCAGTGGCGCCACGTGAAGACGCTCTACGGGCGCTTCGGCCGCACGCCGCTCTGGATGGACGAGGACGGCCCCGACAAGGCGCGCGCGACCGCACTGCTGCGCGCGCTCGTGGACGCCGACCAGGACGCGCTGCGTCTCGACGCCTATCCGCTGCCCGCGCTCGCCAACGCGCTGAACGCCCTCCGCAGCGGCAAGCCGACCGCCGCGCAGCTGGCCGAGACGGACGTGCTGATGAGCGCGGCCTTCACGGCGCTCGGCGAGGACCTCATCACCGGGCAGCTCAACCCGCGCACGGTGACCGAGGACTGGCACATCGACCCGAAGGAGGAGGAGGTCGACACCGCGCTCGTGCGCGCGATGCAGGAGCCGGCCACCGACCAGGCGCTCGACCGGCTGCGGCCGCAGGACCCCGACTACGCGGCGCTGCGCAAGGCGCTCGTGCAGTACCGCGACCTGTCGGCCAAGGGGAGCTGGGCGGCGGTGCCTGCGGGGCGCGCGCTCAAGCCTGGCGAGCCCGACGCGGCGACGCGCCTCCAAGCGCTGCGCGCGCGGCTGTCGGCCGAGGGGCTGACGAGCGACTCCGCCGCGGCGGCGCCGACGAGCGAGGGCGTGTCGCCCGCGAACGCCGCCGGCGCCGGGGACAGCGCGCAGCGGAAGCGCGCGGCGCGCGTGCGGCCGCCGCGCGCGGGTGAGGCGGTGTACGACGCGGCGCTCGCCGGCGCGGTGGCCGAGTACCAGGCGCGGCACGGCATCGTCGTCGACAGCATCCTCGGAGAGCAGACGGTGAAGTCGATGAACCTGTCGCCGTCGTACCGCCTGGGGCAGATCGCCGCGAACCTCGAGCGCCACCGGTGGATGCCGCGCGCGCTCGGCGCGAAGCACATCGCGGTCAACGTGCCGGCGTTCCGCCTGGAGGCGTGGGACCAGGGGAAGAAGGCGCTCGACATGAAGGTCATCGTCGGCGCCGAGTACGAGGACCGGCGCACGGCGGTGTTCAGCGACACGATGACGACGGTCGTCTTCCGCCCGTACTGGTTCGTGACCGACGACATCGCGACCAAGGAGCTGTGGCCCAAGCAGCAGGCGGACCCGGGCTACTTCGCGGCCAACAACTACGAGACGTTCCAGGAGGGGGGGCAGACGCGCATCCGCCAGACGCCGGGCGAGGAGAACTCGCTCGGGCTGGTGAAGTTCCTCTTCCCGAACGCGTACAACATCTACCTGCACGACACGCCGAACCGCGAGCTGTTCGGCAAGGACGTGCGCGCGTTCAGCCACGGCTGCATCCGCGTCGAGAAGCCCGCGGAGCTGGCGCAGTGGGTCCTCGGCTGGGACGCGGCGCGCGTGCAGGAGGCGATGAACAGCGGCAAGGACAACGTCGAGACGAAGGTCCCGCAGCGCGTGCCGGTGTACATCACGTACTTCACGGTCTACACGCAGGACGGCCAGCTGCGCTTCGGCAACGACCTGTACGACCGCGACGCGAAGATGATCCAGGCGCTGACGGCGGAGGCGGGCCAGAAGCCCGAGACGGTGGCGGCGGTGAAGGCGATCCGGACGCTGGTCGCGGAGCGCTGACCTGGGCTGCATGCTGCGTGAACGACGAACGGCAGCAGGGATGAACATCTGAGAAGATCGGATGACGACGGATGGCTCCGGTGGAGTGCGAGATCCCTCGCCGCCACACGGAGCCATCCGCCGTCATCAGACGTTATCCGATCTTCATCCTTGCAATGCCGTTGCCGTTCGGGTCCGGCACGCAAGAACCGAGAGCATTAGACAGGATCACAGGATTTGCAGGATTTACAGGATTGCGCTCCGCATGGCGAGACGGTCTCTCCCACCATGTGGAGCCGTGAATCCTGTCAATCCTGCCAATCCTGGTAATCCTGTCTGAAGCAGTTCGCTGTTCACGCAGCACGCAGCACGATGCACGCAGCGGTCGTCACGCCGCCTCGCGCCGCGCCACCTCGGCCCGCACGACGGGCGCCACCTCGGTGCCCAGGATCTCGATCGCGCGCAGCACCTGGTCGTGCGGCATCGTGCCGACCGTGAGCTGGATCAGCGCCCGCTGGTGCCCGAACAGCGCGTGCTCGTACAGCAGCTTGTCGATCACCTCCTGCGCGCTGCCGACGAACAGCGCGCCCTGCGGCGAGCGCTCGGCGTCGAAGCGGGCGCGCGTCGGCGGCGGCCAGCCGCGCTCGCGGCCGATGCGCCCCATCACCTCCTGGTAGGGCGGCCACGCCGCCGCGATCGCGGCGTCGGTCGTGTCGGCCAGGAAGCCGTGCGAGTTGATGCTCACCGGCAGCGTCGCCGGATCGTGGCCCGCGCGCCGCGCGCTCTCGCGGTACAGCTCCACCAGCGGCACGAAGCGCTGCGGCGCGCCGCCGATGATCGCCAGCGCCAGCGGGAGGCCCAGCGTGCCCGCGCGCGCCACCGACTGCGGCGTGCCGCCGACGGCGATCCACACCGGCAGCGGCGCCTGCACCGGCCGCGGATACACGCCGCGGTCCTCGATGCGCTGCGTGTGGCGGCTGCCGGGCCACGTCACGCGCTCGTCGTCGCGCAGCGCCAGCAGCAGCGCCAGCTTCTCCGCGAACAGCGCGTCGTAGTCGTCGAGGTCCTGCCCGAACAGCGGGAAGCTCTCGATGAACGAGCCGCGCCCCGCCATGATCTCCGCGCGCCCGTTCGACAGCAGGTCGACCGTCGCGAAGTCCTGGAACACGCGCACCGGGTCGTCGGAGCTGAGCACCGTGACCGCGCTCGTGAGGCGGATGCGCGACGTGCGCGCGGCCGCGGCGCCCAGCACGACGGCGGGCGACGACACCGCGTAGTCGGGCCGGTGGTGCTCGCCCACGCCGTAGACGTCGAGGCCCACGCGGTCCGCGAGCTCGACCTCCTCCAGCAGGTCGTGCAGCCGCTGCCGCGCATTGGTCGCGCGGCCGGTGCGCGGATCCAGCGACGTCTCGGCGAAGGTGTAGATCCCGATCTCCATGCGTGCGGGCGGTACTGGTGGCGTCGGACGGATGCGGAGCGCGCGACGGGCGCGCGGCACCGTGCAAGATGTTCGCTTGCCAGCCACACCGCGCGCCGAGCAGACTATGGGCATGTCCACTCCGACCGCACCCGGGCCCAGGCGCTGGACCGCGGACGAGGCGCGCGCGCTCCAGGACGAGTCGCGTCCGTGGCCGCGCTACGAGTGCATCGACGGGGCGCTGCTGGTGACGCCTGCTCCCCGGCCGGCACACTACTACGCGCAGATGGCGCTCTACGAGCGCGTGCGGGCGTACGTGCACGCCCAGCGGCTGGGCGAGGCGTACGTCCCACCGACCGACGTGACGCTCGAGCCGGACACGACGGTGCAGCCGGACCTCTACGTCGTTCCCGACTGGCCGCCGCGACGGCTGCGCGCCTGGTCGGACATCACCACACTGCTGCTCGCCGTCGAGGTACTCTCGCCGTCCACCGCGCGCCACGACCGGCTGGTCAAGCGCCGCTTCTACGCGCGGATGGGCGTGCCCGAGTACTGGATCGTGGACACGGACACGCGGCTCGTCGAGCGCTCGTACCCCGACGGGCGCGTGGCCGTCGTGGGAGACCGCCTGGAGTGGCTGCCACCGGGCACCACTGAGCCGTTCGTGCTGGAGCTGGAGCAGTTCTTCGCGGACGCGCTCGGCGATGACGACATGCCAAACCCTGAGGGCGAACTGCAGTAGACAGGATTGGACGGATTGAACGGACGAGAGCCGGATCACCTCCCATGTGGTGGCGACGTCGCGTGCGCCACACGGAGCATGATCCGGCTCTTGTCCGTCTAATCCGTTGTAATCCTGTCTGCTCTTGCAGTTAGGGGCCGGCGCGTCAGCGCGTGGACGTCGCGCGCCCGGCCGGCTTCGGCTGCGCCAGGAAGTCCGTCGCCAGCGTCACCAGCGCCTTCACCCCGTTCGGCAGCGCGGCCTCGTCGGCGAAGAACTTCGGGCTGTGGTTCGACACGAACGCGCTCTCCGGGCTCCCCTTCGGCCGCACGCCCAGGAAGACGAACAGCCCGGGCACCTGCTCCGCGAAGTAGCCGAAGTCCTCCGCTCCCGTCACCGGACGGCCCAGCGTGACGTTCTGCGGGCCCGCGACGCGCTGCAGCGAGGCGACCATGCGGTCCGTCAGCGCGGGGTCGTTGCTCGTCACCGGCGTGCGCTCCACGATGTCCACCGTCGCCGTCGCGCCCGACGCCGCCGCGATCTGCTCGGCCGTGCGCTTCACGCGCATCTGCACGTCCTTCCGCATCGCCGGGTCGAAGGTGCGGATCGTCCCCATCATCACCACCGAGTCGGGGATGATGTTGTTGCGCACGCCGCCCTGGAACGCGCCCACCGTCACCACGACCGGCGAGTTCGTGAGGTCCATCTGCCGGCTGACGATCGTCTGCAGCCCGGTCACGATCTGCGCGCCGACGACGATCGGGTCCACACCCGCCCACGGCGTCGCGCCGTGCACCTGCTTGCCGCGCACCGTCACCGTGTAGAAGTCCGCCGCCGCCATGAAGCCGAGCGGCTTGTAGGTGAGGTGGCCCGCCTCTGCCGCGGTGACGCCGACGTGCAGGCCGAAAATCGCGTCCGGCTTCGGGTTCGCGAGCGCGCCCTGCGCCATCATCTCGATCGCGCCGCCCTTCTCGTTCCCCGGCGGGCCCTCCTCCGCGGGCTGGAAGATGAACTTCACCGTGCCCGGGAGCTGCGCCTTCATCCCGGCGAGCACCTCGGCCGCGCCCATCAGCATCGCGACGTGCATGTCGTGCCCGCACGCGTGCATGACGCCGACCTCCTGCCCGTTGTACGTCGTCTTCACCTTCGACGCGAACGGCAGGCTCACCTGCTCGGTCACCGGCAGCGCGTCCATGTCGGCGCGCAGCGCCACCACGGGGCCGGGCTTCCCGCCCTTCAGCACCGCGACCACGCCCGTCGT
This sequence comes from Roseisolibacter agri, assembly GCF_030159095.1. Classification (NCBI taxonomy): domain Bacteria; kingdom Pseudomonadati; phylum Gemmatimonadota; class Gemmatimonadia; order Gemmatimonadales; family Gemmatimonadaceae; genus Roseisolibacter; species Roseisolibacter agri. The sequence goes on along the minus strand of NZ_BRXS01000009.1, from coordinate 96,097 downwards.
CGCGACGCCGGTGCGCACCTCCATGCCCAGCTTTCGCAGGTGCTCGGCGACCAGCGCGGCCGTGCGCGTCTCGCGGTTGCCCAGCTCCGGGTGCTCGTGGATGTCGCGGCGCCACGCCACGACCTTGGGCAGGACCGCGGTCACCGCGCGGCCGATCTCGGCGTCCAGCGCGCCGGCGGCGGGCGATTGCGCGCGCGCGGCGGGCGCGGCGGCGAACGTGGCGAGCAGCGCGGCGGGCGCGGCGCGGCGGAGGACATGGGACGGATGCATCGGGATCACGGCGAGGGGCGGACGTGAGAGGAAGACCCGAAAGGTGGACGGCTGCACGGGCGCGGGAAAGCCGGACCGCGACGCGCCCGGCGCGGGTATCATCCCGCATCATGGCTCCGAGTCCCCGCTCCGTCGTGCGCGCCGCGTCCCGCTTCGCCGCCTACCTCGCCCTCTGCTGGGGCACGCTGCTCGCCCTCGCGTGGGGCGCCGTGCCCGGCACGCCGTGGCTCGCGCCCGCGCTGCTCGCGCTCGTGGCCGCGCACACCACGCTCCCCATCGTCGCGTTCCTCGTGCGCGGCGGCGGGTGGCGCCGCTACCCCACGGCGGCATTCCGGCTGTGGGTCGTGCGGCCCGCGCTCTACGCGCAGCTGGTGCTCCCGGTGACGGCGGGCGCGGGCGTGCTCGGCCTGCTCGCGGGCGCGCCGTTCGGGCACGCGCTGGCGACCGGACGCGTCGCGGCGGCCGGCGCCTTCGCGGTCGGCGCGGCGGTGCTGGCGCTCGGCTGGCTCGGGTCGCGGCGGCTGGTGGTGCGCGAGGTCGAGGCGCGCGTCCCCGGCCTCCCCGACGCGTTCGACGGGCTGCGCATCGTCCAGGTGTCCGACCTGCACGTGGGGCCGCAGACGTCGCGGCGCTTCCTCGACCGCGTCACGCGCACGGTGCGCGCGCTGTCGCCCGACCTCGTCACCGTCACGGGTGACCTCGTCGACGACCGCGTGGAGGATGCGCGCATCTTCGGCGACTGGGTGCGCGGCCTCGAGGCCGAGGGGCCGCGCGTGCCGCTCGGCGTCTACCTCATCCCCGGCAACCACGACGTCTACGCGGGCTGGACGGGCGTGCACGACGCGCTGCGCCTGCACACGCGCGCGCACGTGCTGGTGAACGACGCGCGCGTGGTGCACCGCGACGGCGCGTCGCTCGCGCTGCTCGGCACCGGCGACCCCGCAGGGCGCACGCGCGGCGCCGACGGCTGCGCGCCGGACCTCGGGCGCGCGTTCGCGCGCGTGCCGCGCGACGTGCCCATCGTCGCCTTCGCGCACAACCCCGCGCTCTGGCCCGCGCTCGCGGAGCGCGGCGCGGCGCTGACGCTGAGCGGCCACACGCACTGGGGCCAGCTCGCGCTGCCGCGCCTGGGGTGGAGCCTCGCGTCGCCCTTCCTGGAGCACGCGATGGGCGCGTACCAGGACGGCGAGGCGCTGCTCTACGTGCATCCGGGCACGGGCTTCTGGGGAATCCCGTTCCGCCTCGGCGCGTTCCCCGAGGTCGCGGCGATCACGCTGCGTAGCGCGGAGTCGGCGGGGATCTCGATGGGCGCGGCGACGGTCGCGCGCGCGGCGTAGCGTGGCGGAGCCCGTGCGCGTCGTCCCGTTCGACCCGGCGCGCGCCGACCACCGCGCCGCGTTCCGCGACCTGAACCTCGCCTGGATCGAGCAGCACTTCGTCGTCGAGGCGCGCGACCGGCGCGAGCTCGACGACCCCGACGCGCACATCCTCGCGCACGGCGGCGCGATCTTCATGGCCGTGGACGACGGCGCGAACGTGGGAGAGATTCTGGGCACGTGCGCGCTGCTCGCGGAGCCCGACGGCGCCTGCGAGCTGGCGAAGATGGCGGTGCACGCGGCGGCGCGCGGCCGCGGCGTCGGGCGCGCGCTCGGCGAGGCGGCGGTCGCGGCGGCGCGCGCGCGCGGCGCGCCGCGCGTCGACCTGCTCTCGAACACCGTGCTCGGGCCGGCGATCGGCCTCTATCGCGCGCTCGGCTTCGTCGAGGTGCCGCTGCCCGCGACCGACTACGCGCGCGCGAACATCAAGATGGTGCTCGATCTGTCTCGCATGCATGGTCGACCGACCGGTCCCACCCCGGACCCGAACGGCGAACGGCATTGCAAGGATAGGATCGGATAACGTCCGATAACGACGGATGGCTCCGTGTCGGACGAGATCCCTCGCCGCCGTGAGGAGCATCGGCGGTCATCCGATCTTCTCGGACTTTCATCCTTGCTGCCGTTGCCGTTCGGGTCCGGCACACCGGGCCCGGGTCGGCGAACCCTGGGCCACGGATGCTCCGGATGAGGCGGCGACCGACCTCACCGAAGCCGGGTGGAGGCGCGGTTAGGTTGAGGGGTCGTCCTCCCCGCCGCATGCCGTCCGCCCACCGTTCCCTCCTCGCCCGCCTCGCGGCGCTCCTGCTCGTCACCGCGTGCGGTGGCGAGCCCACGCCGCCGCCCGCGCCCGTTGCCCGCGTCGAGGGACTGCCCGCGCTCGTCGCGCTGCTGCCGGGCGACGACACGACGCTCACGGTCACCGCGTACGACGCCGACGGCCGGCGCGTCGACGCACCCGACGTCGCGTGGACGATGCACTCCGACGTCGACGTGAACCCGCTCTCGGCGCGCTTCGCGGATGGCGAGGGCAATGGGCGAACGGCACGCGGCGCGCGGCAGACGGTGCGCGCGCTGATGGCGGGCGGCGCCTACGCGACGCTGCACGCGCCCGGCGACACGAGCCGCCGCGAGCTCGCGCGCGTGGCGTTCGCGGTCGGGCGCCTCGCGGGCACCGCCGCGCAGACGACGATGGTGTACGGCCGCACGACCCAGCTCGCGCGCCTGCGCCCCACGGTCACGTGGCAGTTCGATCCCGAGGTGCAGCTGCCGAGGATCGGCGCGCTGACGCCGGAAGGGCGCTACACCGCGCCGCCCGCGCCGCCCGACACCACCTGGACCGTCTATCCGCCGCGCAGCAGCTCGCAGACGATCGTCGGCGCGCCGCCGCTCCGCACGAGCGTCGTCGCCACGCACCGCGGCGTGTCGGAGTGGGTCGAGCTGCGCCTCGTGCCCGCGGTCTGGGTGGTGCGCTCGAACGGCCGCTCGGTCTACGTGCCGCGGGGCGGCGCGCCCGACGTGTCGCTGGCGGCCGCGCAGGCCGTGGGCCTGATGGCGTGGGCCGAGGAGCCGGCGACGGGCCGCCTGCTCTCCGACGCGCCGACGTGGGTGAGCCCCGACACGACGCTCGCGACCGTCGATGCGGCCGGCGTGCTGCACTTCCGGCGCGCGGGCGGCGGCCAGCTGATCGCGCGCTTCCCGGCGTACGGCCTCGAGACGCGCGTGCCGATCATCTACGAGGGGCCGTAGCGCGCCACTCGCGTCAGCCGCGCGGCTCGAGCAGCCGGCGGAACGCGGCGTCCGCGTGCAGCGGCGCGAGCAGCGGATCCGCGTGCGGCAGCGCCTCGCCGTAGTCGAACTCCCGGGCGTCGTCGCGGTGGCCGGGATGGCCCTGCATGACGGGCATGCCGGAAGCCAGCGCCGCCTCCAGATGACGCAGCGCAGTCACGCGGTCTCCGCGCGCGACCGCGATGCGCGCGCGCCAGAGCGCGTCGCGTCCCAGCGCGAAGGGCAGCGGCGCGCGCGCGAGCACCGAGTCGGCGCGCGTAGCGCCCGCCGCGTCGCCCAGCCGCGCGGCGGCCACGCCGGCCACGCCCCACGCCGCCAGCGCCGACGGCGACGCGGCGGGCACGCGCGCCAGCATCCGCGTCGCCAGCGTGCGCGCCTCCGCCCACGCGCCCGCCTCCAGCGCGAGGATCGCGCGCGCCTCCAGCGTCACCACGTCGTCGGCGGGCCGCGCCGCGAACAGCGCGCGCGCCTCCGCGAGCAGCGCCAGCCCGTCGCCTTCATGGCCATGCGCGCGCAGCTCGCGACTCCCTTCGACCAGCGCGCGCCGGCGCACCGCCTCGCCGTCCCACCGCTCGGTGCGCGCGCGGCGCGACGCGTCGCGCACGCCGTCCGCGTCGCCCGCGGTGGCCAGCGCGCGCGCGAGGTTCAGGAGCGCGGCGTTGCGGTGCGGCTGCAGCCGTGCGCCGCGGCGCGCGGCGTCCAGCTCCTCCTCGTGGCGGCCGAGCGCGTGCAGCGCGGCGGTGCGCCAGTTCCAGTAGAAGGGGACCACCAGCAGCACGCCGCGCGTGGGGTCCATCGTCGCGAGCGTGCGCAGCGCGGCGTGCGGCCGTCCCGCACTCACCGCCACGTGCGCGACGTGCGCGTGCGCTTCGGGCGAGCCCGACGCCTGTCGCGCCAGCTCCGTGGCGCCGCGCAGCTCGGCCTCCGCGTCGCCGGCGAGCTGCGCGCGCAGCATGTCGAACGCCGCCTGCTCCAGCTGCGTCAGCGACCGCGCGTGCGGCGCCACCGCGCGCAGCGCCGAGTCCACGCCTGGCCACGCGCGCTGCTCGGCGTGGAAGAGCGCCTGCATCAGCAGCGGCAGCCGGTACGTCGAGTCGAGCGCGGCGGCGCGCGCCGTGTGCGCGAAGGCGCCGGGGAAGTCGGCCACGTAGTAGCGCTCCCACGCGCCGCGTACCTCGCGGTACGCGTCGTACGACGGCGGCGGCATGCGGCCGACGCCCGCCCCCGCCGCGGACGTGTCCACCGACGCCGCCACCAGCCCCGCGGCGCGGCGCGCCAGGCGCTCCGCGAAGCGCGACAGCTCGTCGCGTCCGCCGCTCATCGCGGGGAGCGAGCGCCGCACCTCGCCCGTCGCGACGTCGGTGAGCTGCGCGGAGACGCGCACGCTGTCGCCGTCACGGTAGTAGCGCCCGGCGATCACGGTGCCCGCGCCCGTCTCGCGCGCGAGCGCGATCGCGAGGTCGCCGCTGCGCAGCAGCCGCGGGAAGCGCTCGACCAGGCGCGCGGTCGCCGCGGCCGTGCGCGCGTCCACGACGTCCAGCTCGACGTCGCGCATCAGCTCCTGCGTCGTCCAGTCCGCGGCCATCTCGCCGAAGGCGGCCAGCTCGGGATCCCGCGTCGGGTCGTCGAGCGGCGCGACCACCACGCGCCGCGGGTCGAGCGCCGGGTCGTCGCGCGTCACGAGCGCGATCAGCGTCGCGCGCTGCGCGTCGGGCACGGTGGCGAGGCGACCGCCGGCGAGCGCGCACCCGACCAGGAGCAGTGTGCCGAGCAGGGCGCCGCGGCGCGGGCGCGATGGGAAGGACGACGGAACGGCGGAGGACGGTGCGGCGGAGGACGATGAAGCGTGAAACGATGGAGCGGACTGCTCCGCGACGACGGCGGAGGGCGCCGCAGCGCGGGGCGGGGCGCTCCGCAGCGACGCGGCGTAGCGCTCCACCGCGCCGTCCGGCTCCAGCTCGAACTCCTCCGCCAGCAGTCGCGCGTGCACGCGCGCGTGCGCGATCGCGCCCGCCCGGTCGCCCGACGCCTCCAGCGCCTGCATCAGCGCCAGCGCGGTCGGCGCGTCGGCGGGGTCGTCCGCCGCCAGCTGGCGCCAGAGCGCCACGGCCGCCGCGGCGTCGCCGTCGGCCAGCCGCCGCGCCGCCATGGTGCGCGCCGCCTCGCGCCACGCGCGCCGCAGCCGCGACCGCTCGTCCTCGACCCACCGCTCGAAGCCCGGCGCGTCGGACAGCACGAAGCCGTCCGCGAACGGGCCGCCGTACGCCGCCACCGCCGCCGCGTGGTCGCCCCGCGCCAGCGCCGCGCGGAACTCCGCGACGTCGCTCGGCACCACCCGCGGATCGAGGCGCAGGTCGTCGGTGCCGGCCACCGCACCCTCGGGCAGGTCGCGCCGCAGCAGGTGCAGCCACTGCGCGAGCGTGTGCCGCGCCCGCGCCTCGTCCTGCTCGGGCCACAGGCAGCCCACCAGCCGGTCGCGGCCGATCCCGGGATCGGCGGTCGCGAGCAGCGCCAGCAGCGCCAGGCGGCGCCGCTGCGACATCGGACCCTCCACCGGCCGCTCGTCGTCCAGCAGGACGAGCGCCCCCAGTGCGCGCAGCCGCAGCATGTACGCCGTTTGATCCGCGTTTGAGTGGGCTGTGAAGGGCCCCGGCGAGACTCACGCTACCCCGCCGCCGGTGACCCCACAAGAAAGGGAACGCAGCCGGCGGCCGCCCACGATCATCGGAGGCCCACGATGTCCGCGTCTTCCCGCCGGATCCGTCGCACCGTCTGTCGGTCCATTCATCTCGCGACGCTCGCGATCACGACCACGCTCCTCGGCGCCTGCGCCGACGCCGCGACCTCGCCCACCGCGACGCACGCGCTCCGTCCGACCGACCGCCGCGCCGGCGACGCCGCCGTCGTCACCGAGCCCGCGAGCGGTCCCTGGGCCCGCATCGTCGAGGGCGAGACCGGCCCGGGCGCCGAGTACGCGCTGCACGTCCCGCGGACGTGGAACGGCGCGGTCGTCTACTACGCGCACGGCTTCCGCGACGCCACCGCGCCGGTCGGCATGGCCGACCAGGACAGCTTCTACGCGGTCCGCGAGGCGCTCGGTGCGCTGGGCTACGCGGTGGCGGCCTCGTCGTACTCGCGCAACGGCTTCGCGGTGAAGGACGGCGCGCAGCGCACGCATCAGCTCCGCGGCCTGCTGAACGCCGAGCTGCCCGCGCCGGCGACGCGCAGCTTCCTCATGGGCCACTCGCTCGGCGCCGCGGTCGCGCTCGACCTGGCCGAGCGGTACCCGAAGCAGTACGACGGCGCGCTGCTGATGTGCGGGATGGTCGGCGGCACGCTGCTCCAGACGCAGTACCTCGGGCACGTGCGCGCGCTCGCGAACGTCCACTTCCCGTCCATCCCCGGCGGCCCGCTGACGCCACCCGACCAGCCCATCACCATCCCGATGGTCGCCGGCGCGGCGCAGGCGAACATCGCCGGCCTGTTCGCGATGGCGAGCACGCGGCAGACGCCGCTCCCGTACGCGCCCGGCGCGAACATGGTCCCGACGCTCATCGGCTCGCTGTACGCGGCGCTGTCGTTCCACCAGCGCGGCATCGCGGACGTCCTCGACCTGACGCACGGGCACACGCCGTTCGGCAACGCGGGCGAGACCTACACGCTGGGCACGCCGGTGGGCCCCATCCCCGCGTCGGCCCTCGCCGCGATGATCGCGCAGTCCGACGCGCTCGCCCCGCGCGTCACCATGGCGCCGTCGGCGGAGAACTACCTGTCGCACAACTTCACGCCGACGGGCGAGCTGCGGATGCCGGTCGTGTCGGTGCACAACCGCTTCGATCCCGCCGTGCCGTACTTCCACGTCGACGCGCTGCGCGCGAAGGCGACGGCCACGGGCACCGCGAACATGCTGCTGGAGCGCGCCCCGCTCGGTGCCGGCCACTGCGGCATCTCGGCCGCGCAGGCGCTGGACGGCTTCGCGGCGCTGGCGAGCTGGGTGGGCACGGGCGTGAAGCCCGCGTCGTGAGGGTGGCCGCGATGCGTCGCCTCCTCCCGGCGGCCGCGCTGGGCCTGATCCTGTGCGGCGGGCTGCCCGCCGCCGCACAGGAGCCGGCGCCCGCGACCGGATCGCGCGTCCTCATGCCCCTGCCGCACGACGGCCGCCGCCTCGCCGTACGCCCGAGCGCCGCGGAGGCGAAGCGCCCCCAGCGTACGGACGCCCTCCGGCTCCGCCCGCGCCTGTCGCCCACGCGCGTGCCGCGCCGCGACGGCACCTGGGCACGCGCGGTCGCCATCGGCGTGACCGTACGCCCGCGCTGAATCCCTGCATCCCCGACCCATGTCCATCACGCACATCGTGCGCGGTGCGCCCGCGCTGATCGCCGCCGTGCTCGCGCTGGCGCCCGGAGCGACGCACGCGCAGGACGCCGCCCCCAGACCGACCCGTCGCAGCGCGTGGAGCATCGTGCGCCCGCTGCTGGAGGGCGCCGCGAGCGGCACCGGGCTCGCGGCCGCGTACATCAGCTCGGGCGGCGAGGGGTGGCTCGTCTCCGACGCGACCGCCTTCAACGCCGCGCTCGCAGCCGGCATCGGCGGAGCGCTCGGCGTCTGGGCCGGGTCGGGCGGCCTCGCCGCCGATGCCCCGGACCGTCCGCGGCTGCGCGTCGCGGCCGGGCTGGCGAGCGGCGCCGACCACGACGTCTCGCTGGCGATCCGGGTGCCCGTGCGCGGGCGGCTGTCGCTGGAGGCGGCGGCGCTCGTGCGCAACGCCACGTCGGAGCGCTTCGCGGAGGAGACGCGCTGCGGCGGCTTCTTCGGCTGCGTCACGGCGACCTACCTCGTCGACCACCGCTACGAGCAGTCGATCGCGGGGCTCGTGCGCGCCGCATATCGCCTGCCGGCGATGGGCGCGGTGACGCCGGTGCTGAGCGCGGGCGGTGGTCCGATGGTGACGCACGTCGACCGCGAGGGCGTCCCGGCCGCGCGCCACGACGGCATGCTGATGGACGTCGGCCTCGCGCTCGAGCTGGGGCGCGTCAGTCGCTGGACGATCGAGGCCGACGCGCGCGGTCCCGTGCGGCGCGGCCTGGATGCCGCGCGCACGGGACCGGAGCTGTCGCTGCGGCTGGGCCGCGCGTTCGGATATCGATGAACGAGCGGAGCGGGCTCAGTACCAGGTGCGCCGGTACGCCCGCTCCCGCTCGCGCAGCGCCCGGTCGCGGTCGCGCGCGGCGCGGTCGAGGGCGCGCTCCCGCTCGCGGTCCGCACGCTCCAGCGCCCGCTCCCGCTCGCGCTCGGCCCGCTCGCGCGCGCGCTCGATGGAGCGGTGGTCCACCGGCACGCGCACCTGCCCGCGCACGTCGCGGTAGGTGACGCCGCGGCCGCGGCCGTCCTGGATCGTGAAGTCGCCGCCGACGTCGCGCACGTCCACGCCGCCGCTGCCGTCGCTCTCGATGACGACCGAGCCGCGCACGCCCGCCGCGTCGATGCTCCCCGAGCCGTCGTTGAGGCGCAGGTCGCCGCGCACGTCGCGCACGCGGATCTCGCCCGAGCCGTCGTCGATGCGCGCCGACGCCACGTCCTCGACGTCGATCTCGCCCGAGCCGTCCTTGAGGGAGAGCGCGCCGACGCCGCGGATCTCGACCTCGCCGCTGCCGTCGCTGACGTCGGCCGCGATGCCGCGCGGCACCTCGAGCACGAGGTCGAGCGCGCGGGAGTGGTTGCCGTCGCTCCAGCCGTACTCGCGGTCGGGGATGTCGGCGCGCACGACCACCGCGTCGCCCTCGCGGCGCGCGACGAGCCGGATCTCCTCCAGCCACTCGCGGCGCGACGCGCGTGCGGTGCCGCGCACGCGCACCTCGGTCAGCCCGTCCACGCCGCGGATGCGCAGCCCGCCGGCCTTCCCTTCGACCTCCAGGCGCCGAGCGCCGCGGGCGTCCACGGTGGCGGCGCGGGGCGCGGTGTAGTCGTCGGCGCCGTAGCGCTGCGCGACGAGCGACCGCGGCGCGGCCGCGACGACCGACGCGCCGGCGAGCGCGAGGGAGAGAACGACGGGGAGTCGGCGCATGGCACGGACGGGCGGACGTGAAGTCGCGGCGAGGCGCGCCCGGCGGGTCCGGGCGCTCCTCCCTGGGACAGGCGCGACCCGCGGATGGTTTGCCTAAGTTGGACGCGCGTCCCAGTCGCCCTGCCCCACTCCCCGCATCCGGAGCCCGCGTGAGAGCGCTCGCCGCCGCCGTCCTGCTGCTCGTCGCCGCCTGCGCGCCCTCCCCGGCACCGGGACCGTCGCCCGGGCCCGCCGCCGACGCCAGCCCGGCCGCCGCCGTCGTCCGTCCCGGGCTGGAGACCTTCCTCGCCGACGTGCCCGCGCGCTTCCGCGGCAAGCGCGTCGCGCTGCTCACGAACCACGGCGCCATCGACCGCAACCGCGTCCCGCTCGTGGACCTCGTCGCGGCGCACCCGCAGCTCGAGCTCGTCGCGCTGCTCGCGCCCGAGCACGGGATCCGCGGCACCGTGCAGGCCGGGGAGAAGATCGAGGACGAGGTCGACCAGAAGACCGGCGTCCCGATCCACTCGCTCTACAAGGCGGAGGACGGCGCCCCCACGGAGGCGATGCTGCGCGACGTCGACGTGATCCTCTACGACCTGCAGGAGGTCGGCGGGCGCACCTGGACCTACGTCTCGTCGATGGCGCTGGCGATGGAGGCCGCGAAGCGGAAGGGGATCCCGTTCGTCGTGCTCGACCGCCCCAACCCGATCGGCGGCGAGATCGTCGAGGGCGCGCTCATCAAGCCGGGCTTCTTCTCGTTCGTCGGCAAGTACCCGATCCCGGCGCGCCATGGTCTCACGGTCGGCGAGCTGGCGACGCTCTTCAACACGAGGTTCGGGATCGGCGCGGACCTGTACGTCGCGCGCGTGACCGGCTGGCGGCGCGGCCAGTGGCAGGACGACACGGGGCTCCCCTGGATCAACCCGTCGCCCAACCTCCGCTCGCTGGCGGCGCTCAACAGCTACCCGGGCACGGTCTACTTCGAGGGGACGAACCTCACGGAGGGGCGCGGCACCGACCGCCCGTTCGAGCAGTTCGGCGCGCCGTACCTCGACGCGCCGGGCGTCGCCGCGACGCTGAACGCGCGCAGCTTCCCCGGCGTCCGCTTCGAGGCGATCACGATGCCGGTGGCCGCGACCGCCGCCAAGCATCCGGGGCTGACGATCCCCGCGCTGCGCATCGCCGTCACGGACCGCCAGGCGTACCGCCCGGTGCGCACCGCGCTGCTCACGATCGACGCGATCCGCCGCCGGCACCCGACGGAGTTCGAGTGGCGCCCGTCGATCGACCGCCTGACCGGCTCCGACCAGGTGCGGAAGGCGATCGAGGGCGGGACGCTCCCCGCGCTGCTCGACGCGTGGGACCGCGAGGCGGCGGCGTTCGCGCGCGACCGCGCGTCGGTGCTGCTCTACCGCTAGGCTTCACCGCGTCCCGATCGCCCCCACCCGTCCCCACGCGATGTTCTCGCTCCCGTTCTACAAGGTCGTCCACATCGTCGGCCTCGTCCTCGTGATGTCCGCGCTCGGCGCGACCGCGATCCACGCGCTCAACGGCGGCAGCCGCCAGACGAACCGCGCCCGCGCGCTGGTCGCGGCGCTGCACGGCGTCGGCGTGCTGCTGCTCCTCGTCGGCGGCTTCGGCATGCTGGCCCGCCTCGGCTTCCTGCACGGCTCGGCCTTCCCGGGCTGGCTGTGGGTGAAGCTCGTGATCTGGGGGATCGTCGCCGCGCTGCTCTTCATCCCGTACCGGCGCCCGGCGCTGGCGAAGCCGATCTATGTCGCCCTTCCCGTGCTCGGCGGGATCGCAGCCTACATGGCGCTCTACAAGCCCATCTGAGCGCGCGAACGGCGGAGGACGGAACGGCGGAAACCGATACGGCGGAAACCGGTACGGCGTGAAACGAAAGAGCGGATCCTTCGAGCTTGAAGCTTCAAGCCTGAAAGATCCGCCTTTCCGTCTCACGCTCCATCGTCCTCCGCCGTTCCGTCCTCCGCCCTATCGTCCTCCGCCGTTCACGGGCGCGGAGAGCAGGACACGCACGGCGGCATCGAGCTGCGCATCGCGCCCCGTATAGGCTTCCCCGACCGGCCGCTTCACGCCCACGTCGACGCGCCGCGGATTCAGCTCCATGTCCGTCCCGTCCGCGCCCGTGATGCGCGTGCGCGGCAGCCGCAGCACCGAGCCGTCGAGCATCGGCATGTTCCACGTGTAGATGATCCACCCGGCCGTCGGCTCGCCCACGATCTTGCCGAGTCCGAGCGCGCGGTAGCCCTCGGTGAAGTCCTCGGCGTCGGAGAGCGAGTGCTGGTTCACCACCAGCACCGTCGGACGCTCCAGCGCGCGCTGGCCGAGCTGCGCGCGTGCGGGCGCGGGCTCGTCGCCGCGCAGGCGCATCGTCAGGTACGGGCGCCGCGTGAAGACGTCGAGCGCGTACGCGTTGACGAAGCCGCCGTTGTTGTTGCGCAGGTCCACGACGACGCCCTCCTTGCCGAGGTTCTCGGCGTCGAGGTCCGCGTACAGCTGCGCGAGCGAGCCCGCGCCCATGTCGGGCATGTGCACGTAGCCCAGCTTCCCGCCGCTCGCCTTCGCCACGTACTCGCGGCGCGACTCCACCCACGCGCGGTAGAGCAGCCCCTTCTCCACCGCCGTCGTCACCGGGCGCACCGCCACCTCGCGGCGCGCGCCGCCCTCGCCCGCGAGCGTCAGCGCGACGCGCCGGCCGGCCGTGTACGTCAGCAGCGAGTCGAGGCTCGTGCCGCGCGCGACCGCGACGTCGCCGACCGCGACGATCGCGTCGCCCACGCGCACGCCCGCGAGCGCCGCGGGGCCCAGCGGCAGCACCTCGGCGACGCGCAGCGTGCCGTCGCGCTCGTACGCCGCGCGGTCGAAGCGCACGCCGAGTCGCCCGGTCGTCGGCGGCGCGCCGCCGGGCGCCTGCACGCCCAGGTGCGACGCGTTCAGCTCGCCCACCATCAGGCTCAGCACGCGCCGCAGGTCGTCGGGCGTGCGCGCGCCGGCCACCGCGGGCGCCACGCGCGCGCGCACCGCGTCCCAGTCGGCGCCGTGGTACTTGTCGTCGTAGAAGTGGTCGCGCAGCCAGCCCCACGCCTGCGCGAACACGACGTCCTTCTCGCGCGTGAAGTCCACGTCCATCTCGGCCGCCAGCGCGATCGAACGCACCGCGCGCGACTCGACGGTCACCGCGTTCGGACGCCCGCTCTCGCGGTAGTAGATCTCGCGCCCGTCGGGCGACCACTGCGCGTCGCCCTTGCCGCCGCTGGTGGACGTGATCTGCCGGACGACCGGCTCGCCGGGCGCGAGCTCGTCGAGCGGCCAGAGCCAGAGGTTCGTCTGCCCCGCGGCCGACGCCACGAGCAGCAGCTGCCGTCCGTCCGGGCTCGGCGCGATCGCCTGCACGTCGAGGCCCGTCGGCAGCAGCGACAGGCGCGTGCGGATGCCGTCGAAGTCGATGCGCGTGGAGCGTCGAGCGTTGGGCGTCGAGCGTTGAGCGGTGGTCGACCGTGCGAGCGCCGAATCCGCACGCTCGACGCTCGCCGCTCGACGCTCGCCGCTCGAGTCGCGTACCACGGGGGCAGCCGGGGTCTGCGGAGTGCTGACGTCGAACAGGCTGCGGAACTGGTCCTCGCGGAAGCGCGGCGTGCGCGGCACGAGGTCGATGCGCGCCACCTGCGACTGCTCGGTGCGCTGGCCGCTGACGAGGAAGAGCGTCGTGCCGTCGGGGCTCCACTTCACGTCGCCCGTGAAGGCGTTCGGGAGGAAGCTCACCTGGCGCGGCTCGCCGGTGCCGTCCGCGCGCGCGACGAACGCGTTGGAGAACGCGCGATCGCCCGCGCGCGCGACGTACGCGATCCACTGGCCGTCGGGGCTCCACGCCACGGCGTCGGGATCCGCGAACGGCGGCCGGTCGAAGCGCGCGGTCGCCACGCGCCGCTCGCGCCCGAACGTCGCGCCCGGCGTCGCGTCCACCACGCGCAGCTCGCGACCCCCGCGCACGAACGCGATGCTCCTGCCATCCGGCGACCAGCGCGGCGCGACGTCGCCCGCACCGGGATCGCCGCTCTCGCCCGCGCCCGCGGTGAGCGCGGTCTCGCGGCGCGCCGCGAAGTCGTACACCCACACGCGCCACCGCCCGCCGCGGTCCGACGCGTACGCGAGCCGCCGGCTGTCGGGGCTCCACGCGAGCTGCTGCTCGGGACCGGGCGTCGCGGTCACGCGCGCCGCGTCGAGCGGTCCGCCGCCGCCCGCCGCACCCTCGGGCGCGCGCGACGCCGCCGCGAACACCTCGCCGCGCATCGCGAACGCCAGCTTGCGGCCGTCGGGCGAGAGCGCCAGCTCCTGCAGCCCCGCGCCCGCGCTCTGTCGCTCGACGCCGGGCGTCGCGGGCGCGCCGCGCAGCGTGACGGCCACCGCGCGCGCCGCCCCGCCGGCGAGATCGACCTTCCACACGCCGAAGTCGCGCTCGAACACGATCGCCCGACCGTCGTGCGCGATGCTCGGCCAGAGCACGCGGCCGTCGGTGAAGCGCGTCACCTGCCGCGGCGCGCCCGACGCGCGCCCGCCCTCCATCGGCTGCGCCCACAGGTTCTCGGCGCCCGAGCGGTCGCTCATGAAGTAGAGCGTGCGCGCGTCCGCGGCCCACATCGGCCACGCGTCCTTCGCGCCGCCGCTCGTGATCGCGGTGTACGCGGGCGCGTCGCCGGTGCCCGGGCGCACGAGCCAGATCTCGCTCTCGTCGATGTGGCTGTGCCCGCGCCGCCACCACTGGCCACTGACGGTACCGCGCGCGGTGATGGCGAGCGTCGCGCCGTCGGGCGCGGGCGCCGCCCAGTACTCGCTCGCGTAGCGATCGCCGGCGACCACCATCGGCGTGCCGCCGTCGGCGCTCACGCGCAGCACGTCCTGCATGCCGGCGACGTCGCGGCTCGACGTGGACAGGTAGAGCCAGCGCCCGTCGCGGCTCCACGCGTCCAGCGTCTCGGCCACGTCGTCGAAGGTCACGCGCCGCAGCGCGCCGGTCGCGAGCTCCAGCACGTAGACGTCGCCGTTGCCGGTGCGCGTCGACACGAACGCCAGCCGCTTGCCGTCCGGCGACCAGAGCGGCCGGCCCTCCGTCGCAGGGTGCGAGACGAGCAGCCGCGCCTCGCCACCGTCGGCACCGACGGTCCAGACGTCGCCGCCCGAGACGAACGCGATCTCGCGCCCGTCGGGCGACAGTGACGGTTCGGACAGTGCAGGCCGAGCCGGAACAGCGGAACCCTGGCCGCGCGCGACCACCGGCAGCGCGAACGACAGGGCGAGGAGCGTGCGCGCGCGAGCGAATGAGCGCATCGGGAGGCGGAGGACGGAGAGGCGGAGGACGGTGAAGCGGAGGACGATGAGGCGTCGAACGATGCGGCGGAAGCCGTCAGCGGTTCACGCGTCATCGTTTCACGCTTTTCCGTCCTCCGCCTCTCCGTTCTCCGCCGTTCCGTCCTCCGCCTTATCGAACCCGAAGGGGCTGCGTCCAGGCCGTGCGTCCGTCCGAGTCAACCACGACCGCCCGCACGTACCCCTCGTCGCCGCGGATCGCGTAGCGCGCGCGCGTGCCCGCCACCACGGCCAGGGTGCGCCCGCCGCGGCCGACGAAGCGCGTGCGGTAGCGCCGGTCGTCGCGCGGGTTCGTGGGGGCCGCGACGGTGACCTCGACCGCACGCGCGTCGGCCGCGACGTCGGCCAGCAGCACGCCCGTCGTCGCGTAGAAGCGGCCCGCGCGCATCGCGCCGACGATGGCCGCGGGCGTCAGCGTGTCCGCGCGCACCATGATCCACGCACCGCCCGGCCGCGTCGTCTCCGCGTCGTCGAGCGCGGCGAAGTTGTGCGCGTCGTCGCTGCCCACGGCCCACAGCAGCCGGCCGCGCGTCAGCAGCGAGTCCCACAGCGCCTCGGTCGAGAGCGACGTGCGCCCATGGCCGTCGTCCCCGCCGAGGTTGTTGATGCGCGGCTGCGCGTTCCAGAGCTCGAACGGCGTGGAGTCGGGGAGCGCGGCCATGTCCTCCAGCCGCACCGACCAGCGGAAGTTCGGGTGGTTCACCTGCGCCAGCCCGCCGGCCGCGCGCACGGCGGCGAGGTGAGACGCGTACATCGCCGCGACGGTGGTGCCCTGCGCGATCCCCTTCTCGCCCAGCGGCAGCACGACGCGCGCGGGCGCGATGGACACGACGTGCGCCTGGCGGATCCCCTGCGGATGCGACGCGTCCGCGACCTGCTGCGTGATCTCCTGCCCCGCGATCACCAGGAACGCGCCCGGCTTCCCGAGCTGCGCGTTCAGCGGCGCGGGATCGGTGATGCGCTCGTGGTCGGTAACGACGAGGAAGTGGTAGCCGTGGTCGCGGTACCAGCGCGCGACCTCCTCGGGCGGGCGGTTGCCGTCGGACTCGCGCGTGTGGACGTGCGTGTTGCCGCGGTACCAGCGCTGCGCACCGGCGGCGTGAACGGGCGCGACGACGAAGGAGGCACCGAGCACGAGGCGGAGGATGGGACGCATGGGGACGGACAGGCGGAGAACGGAACAGCGGAGAACGATGAAGCGGGGGACGGAAGGGCGTGAGACGAGAGGGCGGACCCTTGAGCTTGACGCGTCAAGCCCAGAGGTCCGCCTCATCGTATCGCGCAGCATCGTCTTCCGCGGTTCCGTTCTCCGCGTTTCCACCCTCCGTCCTCCGCCGCTCTACGCGACGAGGAGCGTTGCAGCCGGAAGGACCGCCGGCGCATCCACGGTGAGCCGCATGAGCGCCCACGCCCCCGCGTCGCACGCGCGGCCCGCGCCCGGCGCGAAGCGGAGCTGGCCCGCGCGGCGGGCGTCGAGGTACTGCTGGGCGTCGCGGCGTACGGACGCGGACACGGCGGCCTTGGCGCCCTGCTGGACGCTGGCCGCGGCCGCGCCGATCCGCTCGGCCAGGAGGTTCGCCTCGTCGCGGCCCAGGGGGGCGGCGGCGGGCAGGGAGAGCCCGAAGACGTTGAGCACGGAAGGGATTGCAGAGGGTGGGCGCCACCCAGGGCGTGAAGTCAGCCGGATGGCGGAAGCTGCCCTCCCACATGGCCAGTCCGGTGCCCGGTTTCCCCGCCACCCTGGCGCGTTTTTGCGGCCTCGCGGACGGTCGCCCCTGCCAGCGGCGCGGTCGCGGCTGCCGCTCTGACGCCTCTGACGGCCGCGTCAGGAACGCGGCGCGGAGTCCCGCCCGGCGACCCTGCCCGGCTAGCTTTCGCGCGGCGCCGGCGCGCTCCCGCCGGTGGCCCTCCTCTCCCCGTACCCGCTCCGCCCGTGGCCACCGCCACTGCTCCCTCGATCGCGATCGATCCGGCCCTCGAGAAGCGCTGCATCGACACCGTCCGCACGCTCGCCATGGACGCCGTGCAGCAGGCCGAGTCCGGCCACCCCGGCACGCCGATGGCCCTCGCGCCGCTGGCCTGGCTGCTCTGGACGCGCCACCTGCGCTACGACCCGAAGGACCCGCAGTGGCTCGACCGCGACCGCTTCGTGCTGTCGGCCGGCCACGCGTCGATGCTGCTCTACTCGGTCCTGCACCTCACGGGCTACGACCTGTCGCTGGAGGACCTGAAGCACTTCCGGCAGTGGGAGAGCCGCACGCCCGGCCACCCGGAGTACGGCTACACGGCCGGCGTGGAGACGACGACGGGTCCGCTGGGCCAGGGCATCGGCAACGCGGTGGGCTTCGCGGTGGCCGAGGCGCACCTGGCGGCGGAGTTCAACCGCGAGGGGCACGCGATCCTCGACCACCACACGTACTTCATCGCCGGCGACGGCGACCTGATGGAGGGCGTGTCGCACGAGGCGGCGAGCTTCGCCGGGCACTTCAAGCTCGGGAAGCTGATCGGCTTCTACGACGACAACCAGATCACGATCGACGGCCGCACGGACCTCACGTACAGCGACGACGCGGGCAGGCGCTTCGAGGCGTACGGATGGCACGTGCAGCACGTGGCCGACGTCAACGACCTGGCGGCGATGGAGGCGGCGATCGAGGCCGCGAAGGCGGAGACGGCGCGTCCGTCGCTCATCGTCGTGAAGACGATCATCGGCTACGGGAGCCCGAACCGCGCCGACACGAGCAAGGCGCACGGCGAGCCGCTCGGCAAGGAGGAGATCAAGCTCACGAAGGCGGCGTACGGCTGGCCGACGGAGGAGACCTTCTTCGTGCCCGACGACGCGCGCGAGGCGTGGCGCGCGGCCGGTGCGCGCTCGGCCGAGCATCATGCGGCGTGGCGCGAGCGCTGGGCGGCGTACGCGGCGGCGCATCCGGAGCTGGCCGCGGAGCTGGAGCGCCGCGTCGCCAAGCGCCTGCCCGAGGGGTGGGACGCGACGATCCCGACGTTCACCGCGGAGAACGGCGCGGTCGCGAGCCGCGCGGCGAGCGGCACGGTGCTGAACGCGATCGCGGCGAAGCTGCCGGAGCTGATCGGCGGCTCGGCGGACCTGGCGCCGTCGAACAACACGAACCTGAAGGGGCTGGGGACGTTCGCGCCCACGGACTACGCGGGCCGCAACTTCCACTTCGGCATCCGCGAGCACGGGATGGGCGCGATCATGAACGGGATGGCGCTGCACGGCGGGATCATCCCGTACGGCGGCACCTTCCTGGTGTTCGCGGACTACATGCGTCCGGCGATCCGCCTCGCCGCGATCATGCACCAGCAGGTGATCTACGTCTTCACGCACGACTCGATCGGCCTCGGCGAGGACGGCCCGACGCATCAGCCGGTGGAGCAGCTGACGGCGCTGCGGTGCATCCCGAACCTGACGGTGATCCGCCCGGCCGACGCGAGCGAGACGGCGGAGGCGTGGCGCACGGCGGTCACGCACACGACGGGTCCCGTGGCGCTGGTGCTGACGCGGCAGAAGCTGGGCTTCGTCGACCGCACGAAGTTTGCGGCGGCGAGCGGGCTGGCGCGCGGCGCGTACGTGCTGTCGGACGCGAAGGGCGGCGCGCCGCAGGTGGTGCTGATGTCGAGCGGCTCGGAGGTCGCGCTCTGCCTGTCGGCCCAGGAGAAGCTGGCGGCGGCCGGCGTCCGCGCACGTGTCGTGAGCGTGCCGTCGATGGAGCTGTTCGCGGCGCAGGACGCGGCCTACCGCGCCGAGGTGCTGCCGCGCGACGTGCCGCGCGTCGCGATCGAGGCCGCGCACCCGATGTCGTGGTACCGCCTCGTTGGCGACAGCGGGACGGTGCTCGGGATCGAGCGCTTCGGGGCGTCGGCGCCGTACCAGCGCATCTTCGAGGAGCTGGGGCTGACCGTCGACCGGCTCGTCGAGGCGGCGCAGAAGGTGGTCGCGCAGGGCTGAGGAACGGCGAACTGCATTTGCAAGGATAAGATCGGACAAGATCTGATAACGACGGATGGCTCCGCGTGGCGAGACGTTCCTCGCCGCCACGCGGAGCCATCCGTCGTTATCAGATCTTCTCAGATTTTCATCCTTGCTGGCCGTTGCCTCTCCAGTGTCCGAGATACCGGCGTCGCACCTCGAGGCGGGGCGCGCCGAAGTTCAGAAGCAGGCCGATCGGAATGCCGGTGGTCTTGAGATAGTTGATCAGCTGCGCGTCGTGCGCCGCGACGAGTCGTTCGACGGCCTTGATCTCCACGATCACGCGGTCGTCCACGATCATGTCCGGCACGAACACGCCCACCGCGCAGCCACGGTAGCGCACCGTGAGTCGACGCTCGGAGTCCACCGCGTGCCCCATGAGCCGCAGCTCCCACGCGAGCGCGCGCAGGTACACGGCCTCCACGTAGCCCGGCCCGAGCGTGCGGTGCACGCGCATCGCGCCGCCGATGATCGCGCCGGTGAGGGCCTCGTGCTCCATCGGCGTGACGGTCGCCCGGTCGGCGTGACGGCACCGACCCACGTGGGGGCGGCGCGTGCCGGCCGGGGCCCGTACCTTGGTTGCACGTCCGCCGCACGTCTCCCACCGCGTCTCCCATGTTCCGCAGCCTGCGCGTCCCGGAGCGGCTGTTCGCGCTCGCCGGCTGGGCCGTCTCCCTCCTGTTCGCGAGCTTCCTCATCGGCTTCGGCGGCAAGCTGGTCGCCGACCTGCCCGGCGTGCAGCAGCGCCTCGACGTCGAGCAGTTCGTCGATCCCGCCGTCGCCGCGCGGCTGCGCGCGACCCGCGACTCGCTGGCGCGCCTGGAGCTCGAGCGCACGGCCGAGCGCGAGCGCGCGCAGCTGACGCAGACCGCGTCAGAGAACGCCTACCAGGCCGGGCGCGCCAGCTTCCAGAGCTGGATCGCGACGCGCACCGCGACCACCGACCCGCGGCAGGACCCCGAGGTCCTCCAGCGCACGCGCGCGCTCGACCAGCTGGGCGCCGGCGCGCGCGCCGCGCAGGCCGACGTCGAGCGCCTCGACGCGGAGCTGCTGCGCGTCCAGCAGGCGCGCGAGCGGCGCGACCGCGAGGAGGAGACGGTCATGCGCGACGCGAGGGAGCGCCACGCGCGCGCGACCTTCTGGCAGGAGCTGCGCGTCTTCCTCGTGCGGCTGGCGCTGACGCTGCCGCTGCTCGTCGTCGCGGGCTGGCTCGTGGCGCGCAAGCGGAAGAGCGAGTACTGGCCGCTGGCGCGCGGGTTCGTGCTGTTCGCGCTGTTCGCGTTCTTCGTCGAGCTGGTGCCGTACCTGCCGAGCTACGGCGGCTACGTGCGCTACGGCGTGGGCGTGCTGGCGAGCGCCATCGCGGGCGTGTGGGTCATCCGCGCGATGCGCCGCTACGTCGCGCGCCGCGCGGAGGTCGAGGCGCAGACCGACCAGGAGCGCCGCCGGCATCTCGGGCACGAGGAGGCGATCCGCCGCATGGCCGCGGGCGTCTGCCCGAACTGCGAGCGGGCGATCGTCGGCGTCGCGGGCGCGAAGCCGGGCGCCGCGCCGGTGGGCGCCACGCCCGCGAACTTCTGCGTGCACTGCGGCATGCACCTCTACGACGAGTGCCGCGCGTGCGGGACGCGGAAGAACGCGTTCTATCCCTACTGTCCGACGTGCGGCGTGCCGGCCGAACCCGCGGACGCTTCAGTAGCGGCGTCGGCGACCTGAGGGCGCTGGACCCGAACGGCATTGCAAGGATGAACGTCTGACAAGATCTGATAACGACGGATGGCTCCGCATGGCGCGAGGCTCCTCTCCCTCACGCGGAACATCGGTGGTTATCGGATCTTGTCCGATCTTATCCTTGCTGCCGTTGTAGTTCGGGTCCGGCGCGTTTCACGCCCGCAGCTTTGGCTCCGGCGCGACGACGCCCGCGATCAGCAGCCCCGCCACCAGCGCGACCGCCGTCAGGATCATGCTGAAGGCCGTCTCGATCCCCGCGATCGTCTGCCGCTCCATCAGCGACGACAGGCTGCGGTAGCCGACGCTCCCCGGCACGAGCAGCAGGATCCCCGGCACCAGCACCACCGCCGACGGGCGGCGCTGCCAGCGCTCGTACGCGCTGCTCGCCAGCGCGACCGCGAACGCACCCGCGAACGTGCCCAGCTCGACGCCCAGGCTCGCCGCGCCCAGGCGCCCGCACACCACGCCCAGCACGCCCGCCGCGACGATCCACGCCGCGTCGCGCGGCGCGGCGCGCAGGATCGCCACCGACGCCAGCGGCGCGAGCAGCAGCGCCACGATCCCCGCCCATCCCGGCAGCGGCGGCGCGGGCACGCTCGCCGCCGCGCCGAACAGCGCCGCGCCCAGCCGCGTGCCGAGCGCCACGCCGAAGACGATGCCGAGCAGCGTCATGAACGCGCCGCTGATGCGCGCCGTCCCCGACGCGAGGTTGCGCGTCGCCAGCTCGCTGATCGCCGTCGTCAGCGTGAGGCCCGGCATCAGCACGATCAGCCCCGCCAGCGTCGTGACGAACATCGACAGTGGGCCCACCAGCCGCGCCAGCGCGATCGCGCTCGCGCTCACCAGGAACGCCGCCACCGACTCGAACACGCGCCCCAGCCGCGGATGTCGCCCCGCGAGCAGCGCGAACGCGCCCAGCCCGAGCCCCAGCAGCGTCGCGACGCCGATCTCGCGCCACCCGCCGCCCAGGAACTGGCACACCGCGCCCGAGAGGACGCCGTGCGCCAGCGTCACGAGCGCCGATCCGTACGCCGACGGCGCGGCGACGATGCGCACGATCGCCGCCATCCCCTCCTCCGGCGACGCGCGCCCCGTCGCGACCTCGCCCGCGACGTGCTCCAGCTCCGCGAGCTTGCCGAGGTTCACCTCGCCCGGCTCGACGCGCAGGAGGTGCGTGCGCTGGCGCTCCTCCGGGCCGAACGCCGCCATGATGGACGTCGGCGTCGAGAAGAAGCCGTGGCCGTGCAGCCCCAGGCGGTCCGAGATCGCGCCCAGCACGTCCTCCAGGCGCGGCGCCGAGTAGCCGTAGACGTGGAGCGCGCGCGCGAGCTGCAGCACGAAGCCTACCGCGCGCGGATCGGGCTCGCCGCGGCGGCGCTCCACGAACGGCGCGGGCGCCACGTGCGGCGATGCGACGGGAAGGTCGGGCAGTGGGTCGGACGGTGCGGCCACCAGGTCTCCGGCAGAGGGCGCCGAAGTGTAATCGGGGCCGGGGCGCGTCACGCGGCCGTCACTCGTGCAGCCGCAGCTCCAGCCACGCGCGCGCCCGCAGCCAGTCGCGGTGCACCGTGCGGTCGCTCACGCCCAGCACCTCCGCCGTCTCCGCCTCGTCCAGGCCGCCGAAGAAGCGGCACTCCACCACGCGCGGCAGCCGCGCGTCCACGAGGCCGAGCTGCACGAGCGCGTCGTCGAGGCCCAGCACCGTCAGCGCCCAGTCGTCCACCGGCGGCGCGTCGGCCGCGGGCGCGACCTGCAGCGCGGGCCCCGAGGCCTCGGGCGGCGCGGCGAGCGTGCGGCGCGCGAGGTCCACCAGCACGCGGCGCAGCACGCGCGAGGCGAGCGCGCAGAAGTGCACGCGGTCGCGCGGCGCGGCGTGGAGCGGGTCCACCAGCCCGCCCCACGCCTCGCGCACCAGCGCGGTGGGCGCGAGCGCGTGGCCGTCGCGCTCGCGACGCAGGTGGCGCGCCGTCAGCTCGTGCAGCGCGTCGTACACGCGCGACGCCAGCCGCTCCTTCGCCGCGCGGTCGCCCGCGCGCCACGCAGCCAGCAGGCCGACGATCTCGGGCGCGCCCGCGCCGTCCGGCATCGTCGCCGGGTGCAGGGCCGAGTCCGCGCGTCCAGGGAATCCGAGCATGCGCACCTGAGAGGCTGTCCCGCCGCGAGCTTCGCGCGCGATCGGCGGCTCCGCAAGGGCACGGCGCGAACGGGCACGTGTCTACGCCGTCACGCTCGGCTGCGCGGTCGCCTCGATGATCTCGCTGCGCGACGTGATGACGTGGTCGATGATGCCGTAGTCCTTGGCCTCGTCCGACGACATGTAGCGGTCGCGGTCGAAGTCGCGCTCGATCTCCTCGACCGCGCGCCCCGTGTGCCGCGCCATCAGCTCGTTGATGCGCGTGCGCGTGTAGAGGATCTCGCGCGCCGCGATCTCGATGTCCGCCGCCGTCCCCTCCGAGCCGCCCGAGGGCTGGTGCATCATGATGCGCGCGTGCGGCAGCGAGAAGCGCTTCCCCTTCGCGCCGCCGGCCAGCAGGAAGCACCCCATGCTGGCCGCGAAGCCCATGCAGATCGTGCTCACCGGCGACGACAGGTGCTGCATCGTGTCGTACATCGCCAGCCCCGCCGACACCGAGCCGCCGGGGCAGTTGATGTAGAGGTGGATGTCCTTCCCCGGGTTGTCCGCCTCGAGGAAGAGCAGCTGCGCGATCACGACGTTGGCGACGTCGTCGTTCACCGGCGTGCCGAGGAAGACGATGCGGTCGAGGAGCAGCCGCGAGAAGATGTCGTAGCTCCGCTCGCCGCGGCTGGAGCGCTCGATGACGGAGGGCGTGTAGATCGTGGGCATGGCGGGTAGCGGTCGGGACCGTGCGGGTCGGGCGCGGGCGGGCGCCCAGGAGGATGATACCTCCGTGCGCGGCTGGAGGCCGGGCTGCGTGCTGCCTGCTGCGCGCTGCGTGGACGGCCGCTCGGGAGGCGTCGGTGCGCCGGACCCGTTGGCCTGTTGGGGGGCGCGGATGCTCCGGATCCGAACGGATCATGCGGATCGCTCCGTGTCGCGCATGGGGCGTCGCCGCCACGCGGGACGATCCGGAGCATCCGTTCCGATCCGCAGCATCCGCATCCCTCCCAAAGGCCACAGGGCTCCGGCGCGACGTCGCCGGCCACGCAGCCCGCCGCCCGCCGCCCGTGGTCGGCACGCATCCTGCCCCCCGCGACCGCGACTCGATCCCAGGAGCGCATCCGATGGCCGTCAACGACCTGCAGGCCCTGCTGAAGCACGAACTCGGTGACCTGCTCTTCGCCGAGAAGACCATCCTGAAGGGGCTGAAGAAGATGACCCGCGAGGTCTCCAACCCCGAGATGAAGGCGCGCATGGAAGCGCACTACACGGAGACCGAGCAGCAGATCGGCAACATCGAGCGCGCGTTCGAGGCGATGGGCCTCAAGGCGCGCGCCCAGAAGTGCCCCGGCATCCTCGGCATCATGGAGGAGCACGACGAGTTCAAGACCGAGGAGGAGCCCTCCAAGCCGATCCTCGAGGCGTTCGACCTCGGCTCGGGGCTGCGCGTCGAGCACTACGAGATCGCCGGCTACCGCTCCGCGATCGCTCTCGCCCGCGCGCTGCGCCAGCGCGAGGTGGTGGACCTGCTCAAGCAGAACCTCGAGCAGGAGGTCGCGATGGCGAAGTTCATCGAGACCTCGGCCGCCGCGGCGCTGCAGCAGGTGCAGGGCACGCTGAACGGCGGTGGGAACGGCGCCGCGAAGTCGGCCGGTGCCGCGAAGAAGGCGGGCGCGAAGAAGGCCGCCGCCAGCGGCGGCGCGCGGAAGACGGCCGCCCGACGCGCCAGCGGCCGCACCAACGGCCGCGCCAACGGCGGCGGGTCGGACATGGAGGACGTCGAGGTCGAGCGCGAGCGCGCCGACTGACGCAGAGCGGGACCAGGTGGCGGACGGGCGGCCCGTGCTTCGGCACGGGCCGCCCGTCCAGCGTTCCGGCTGCGCTCAGAGCACGAAGTGGAAGCCGAGCCCCATCAGGCGCACGTCGCGGACGTAGAACTGCCCGTACGGCGACGGCCCATCGTGAAACTCGAACAGCAGGCTCCAGCGCCGCCCGCGGTCGCTGCCGTCGCGCGGCCGCCCGACCTCGATGCCCGCCCGCGCGCTGACCGCGGTCCGCCAGTCCTGCTCGGCCACCGACTTGAGGTCGAGCGCCGCGACCAGCCGCGCGCGCGCCAGCTCGCCGATGCGCGCCGCCGCCGTCGGCCGCAGCTCGACGCCGCCGTGCGCGACGCTGCGCCCCAGCGACTCGGGCGAGCGATTGAAGAGCCACTCGCCGCCCCCGTAGACGCGCAGCGGTCCGACGTCCTGCGACAGGATCGCCTCCGCCGACTCGAACGACAGGTTCTCGCGCTCGATGCGCTCGGACGGCTCGCCACGCAGCAGCAGCTCGTCGCCCAGGTGGGAGCTCTGATGGTACACGCGCAGCCGCGCCGAGAAGCCGCCGCGCCGCACGGTGAGCGGCAGGCCGACGATGTAGTCGGCGTTGATCAGGTCGTACGACGACGCGCCGAGGTCGAACTGCGCGAACACGCTGCCCGCGATGCCGAGCTGCACGCCGTCGCCGGGTCGCGCGCCGTTGACGCGGAAGAACCCGAACTGGTCGGCGACGCCCACCGACGCGATGTCGCGCGCGACGTCGCTGGAGTCGCCGCGCAGGTAGCTGACGAACGACTGCAGCCCCTTGGGATCCGCGATCAGCGGGCAGAAGACGTCGCCCGCGGGGATCGGCTCGTAGCCGCGCGCGCGTGGCCGAGGTGCGTCACGCCGCAGCGCACGGGATACGGCTCCGATGCCGGCGCCGCGGGCGCCTGCGCGCCAGTCACGGCCCCCGGCGCGGCGAGCGCGCTCGCGAGGAGGAGGATCGTGCGGGCGGCGCGGCGGAGCGGCGACATGCGGACCTCGTGGGTGGCGGTCGCCCCAATGTCCGGGCGTCAGGCCCCGTCCGCCAGCGTCGTCCGGCGCGCCGGCTCCCTTCGGCTCATGGCGAGGACGCGGATGCTCCGGATGCGGCGGATGCTGCGGATCGCTCCACGCGGCGGCGACGTCCCATGCACAGAGCGGAGCGATCCGGATGATGCGTATCAGATCCGGAGCATCCGCATCCCCCCAACAGGCCAGAGGTCCGGCGCGCCAAGGCAGGTCACACGCAGCACGCAGGACGACGTATTCTTGGTCATGCGCATCGTCAGCCTCTGCCCCTCCCTCACGGAGCTCGTCTTCGACCTCGGCCGCGGCGACGCGCTGGTGGGCCGCACGAAGTTCTGCGTCCACCCTGCCGACCGCGTGGCGGCGGTCGAGAAGGTCGGCGGCACCAAGAACCCCAAGCTCGCGCGCATCGTCGAGCTGGCGCCCGACCTCGTGCTGCTGAACGAGGAGGAGAACCGGCGCGAGGCCGCCGAGGCGCTGGCCGCGGCAGGGATCCCGCTGCACGTGAGCTTCCCGCGCGACGCCGCCGGTACCGCCGCCATGGTGCGCGACCTCGGCGCGGCGCTCGACGCGCGCGACGCGGCCGAGTCGATCGCCGCCGACATCGAGGCGCGGAGCGCGCGCGTGCGCGCCGCGGCCGACGCGCGCGCGGCCACGGGCGCGCCGCCGGTGCGCTGGGCCTACCTCATCTGGCGCCGCCCGTGGATGGCGGTGAGCGGCGACACCTTCGTGCACGCGCTGCTGGCGCAGGCGGGCGGCGCCAACGTCTTCGCCGACGCGGAGGCGCGCTATCCCGAGGTCACGCCCACCGCGCTCACGGCGGCCGACCCGGACGTCGTGCTGCTGTCGTCGGAGCCGTTCCCGTTCACCGGCGCGCACGCCGACGAGCTGGCGGCCGAGACGGGGCTGCCGCGCGAGCGCTTCGTGCTCGCGGACGGCGAGCTGCTGTCGTGGCACGGCTCGCGGACGCCCGCGGGCGTGGACTACGCCGCGCAGGTGCTGGGGCTGACACCGCAGTCATGAAACGCGATTGACGAGACGTTGACCGAGCGGGCGAAACCGGCCCGCCGATCCAACCGTCGGGCACTTCATCTTGTCGAAGTCCCGCCGGCACGTGGAGCCGGTGCTGATCCTCTCTCTCCAGCGCTCCCGGCGATGTCGCCGCTCAATCGATCCCTCGACGGCCCCGCGATCCGCGCGGCCGTCCTCGGCCTGTTCGCCAGCGTCGCGCCGACCATCGCGCTAGCCGTCGCGCTGCCCATCGCGGCCGCCGCGCAGACCGGCACCACCACGCGCACGGTCGTCGGCTCCCAGAACGACCCGCGCCCCACCGGCCGCCCCGCGCCGCGCCAGGGCAGCATCACCGTCGACGGCCGGCTGGACGACGCCGCGTGGGCGGCCGCGCCGGTCATCACCGGCTTCCGCCAGCAGCAGCCCGACCAGGGCGCGCCCGCCACGGAACGCACCGAGGTGCGCGTGCTCTACGACGCGACCACGCTCTACGTCGGCGCGCGCATGCACGACGCCGCGGGCCCCGGCGGCGTGCGCGCGCTGCTGGCGCGCCGCGACCAGCTGCTGAACGGCAGCGCGTCGGACAAGATCGCGCTCGTCTTCGACCCGTTCCGCGACCGCAACACGCGCGTCTGGTTCGAGCTCAACCCGCTCGGCGTGCGCGGCGACCACTTCAACGGCGACGCGTCGTTCGATCCCGTGTGGGACGGCGCCGCGCACGTGGACTCCGCCGGCTGGTCGGCCGAGTTCCGCATCCCGCTCTCGCAGCTGCGCTTCGCGCGCGACTCGATGCAGACGTGGGGGCTGCAGATCTGGCGCACCATCAGCCGCCGCAACGAGTACGACATGTGGGCGTTCTGGCGCGCGGACGAGGCGGGCGGGCCGCCCTACTTCGGCACGCTGGAGGGCTTCGCGCTCCAGACGCAGCCGCGGCAGATGGAGGTCGTGCCCTACGTCGTGTCGAGCAGCCGCCACTCGGCCGCGCCCGCGGGCGACCCGTTCCACGACGGCACCGAGATGAAGGCGCGCATCGGCGCGGACTTCAAGGTCAACATCACCTCCAACCTGACGCTCGACGCGACCGTCAACCCGGACTTCGGGCAGGTGGAGGTCGATCCCGCGCGCGTGAACCTGAGCGCGTTCGAGCAGTTCTTCCAGGAGCGGCGCCCGTTCTTCGTCGCCAACTCCAACGCGTTCAGCTTCGGCAACTTCAGCTGCTACTTCTGCAGCAACGTGTCGAACCTCGGCGTGTTCTACTCGCGCCGCATCGGCCGGCCGCCGCAGCTGCTGGGGCTCGTGAACGGCCGGGCGGACTTCGTGGACGCGCCCGATGCCTCGACCATCCTCGGCGCCGCGAAGCTGACGGGGCGCACGCGCAACGGCTGGACGGTGGGCGTGCTGGACGCGCTCACCAACCGCGCGACCGCACGCTACGTCCCGCGCGGCGCCCCCACCGACGGGCCGTTCGCCCGCGAGGAGGTCGAGCCGCTCACGAACTACTTCATGGGGCGGCTGCGGAAGGACCTGCGCGGCGGCAACACGCGCGTCGGCGGCATCACGACGTTCACCGTGCGCGACCTGCCCGAGCAGGCGGAGCGCGAGCGCCTGCGCCGCGACGCGGAGCTGCTGGGCTTCGACGTGCAGCACTACTGGCACCAGCGCACGTACTCGGTGATGGCGCAGGTCGCGGGCTCGCGCGTCGGCGGCGACACGGCGGCCATCCGCCGCACGCAGGAGACGAGCGCGCACTTCTTCCAGCGCCCCGACCGCGAGGTGCGGTCGGACGGGCTGTTCGGCGCCGGCTACGACCCGACGCGCCGCGCGCTGCATGGCTACGGGCTGTACGCGCGCATCGCCAAGGAGAGCGGCAGCTGGCTCTGGGAGACCGCGCAGAACTGGCGCAGCCCGGGCTTCGAGGTCAACGACATGGCGTTCATCAGCCAGGCCGACTACCGGTGGATGAACGCCAACGTGGTGCGGCAGTGGACCGTGCCCGGCTCCTGGTACCGCAACGTCTGGACGAGCCTCGGCGGACAGGCGCAGTTCAACTACGACGGCGACCGCACCGACGGGCAGGCGCAGCTCTACGGCAGCGCGACGCTGAAGAACTGGATGAACGTCTCGGCGTTCGTGATCCGGCGGCCCGTGTCGCTCGACGACCGGCTGACGCGCGGCGGCCCGGTGGTGGAGCGCGCCGGCTACGTGGACTACTCGCTCAACTACAGCACCGACTCGCGCAAGGCGCTGTCGCTCGACGTCGGCGCCGAGGCCGCGCCGCTGCTCGGCACCGACGGCTCGTTCCTGTCGGTGAACGCGGGCCTCACCTACCGGCCGTCGCCGCGCTTCCTGCTCAGCATGGGCCCCTCGTGGAACCGGAGCCTCGAGGAGCAGCAGTACGTGGACGTGGTCACCGACCCGACGGCGACGGCGTTCGGCGGGCGGCGCTACGTCTTCGGCGCGATCGACCAGCGCACGCTGTCGATGAACACGCGCTTCAACGCGACCTTCACGCCGAACCTGACGCTGGAGCTGTTCGCGCAGCCGTTCCTGGCGAGCGGCGACTACCGCGGCTTCAACGAGTTCGCCGCGCCGCGCACGATCGCGATGCGCCGCTACGGACGCGACGTCGGCACGGTGACGCCCGTCTTCGGCGACGAGGAGACGCGGCCGAGCAGCTACCGGATCGACCCGGACGGGACGGGGCCGGCGCAGCCGTTCACGCTCGAGAACCCGAACTTCAACCTCCGCTCGCTGCGCGGGACGGCGGTGGTGCGCTGGGAGTACCGGCCCGGCTCGACGCTGTTCCTCGTCTGGACCCAGCAGCGCGAGGGGAGCGCGGGCTTCGGCGACTTCGACGTCGGGCGCGACCGGGCGGCGCTGTTCCGGGACCGGCC
This sequence comes from Roseisolibacter agri, assembly GCF_030159095.1. Taxonomy (NCBI): domain Bacteria; kingdom Pseudomonadati; phylum Gemmatimonadota; class Gemmatimonadia; order Gemmatimonadales; family Gemmatimonadaceae; genus Roseisolibacter; species Roseisolibacter agri. Next base: position 66,616 of record NZ_BRXS01000009.1, on the reverse strand, counting down.
GACGAACATCTTCCAGATCAAGGCCACCTACTGGCTCGGGCGGTGAGCCGCTGCGTGTGACGTGCTGCGTGCTGCGTGCCCGACCTCGGGACGCCCCTCACGCAGCACGAAGCACGCAGCACGCAGCTTCCAGGGGCACTCGGCCGCCGCTGCGGGGTAGCTTTCCGTCCCCATGCCGCCCCGCCGTACCCCCCGCCCGGCGCAGCTCCGCGCCCCTGCCCAGCCCGAGGACCTCCGCCACGCCGCGTACGCCGCCGCCCCGGTGACCCGGCGGCGGGCGCTGCGCGCGCAGGTGCAGGCGGACTGCCGCGACCTCCCCGGCGTCTACCGCATGCTCGGCGCGACGGGGCTGGTGCTGTACGTCGGGAAGGCGAAGCGGCTGCGCACGCGGCTGCTGAGCTACTTCCGCGCGGCGCGGAAGGGCGGCCGGCGCGACAAGCAGGCGCGCATCCTCCGGCACGCGCACGCGCTGGAGTGGGAGTACGCGCCCGACGAGTTCGCGGCGCTGCTGCGCGAGCTGCGGCTCATCAAGCTGCACCGCCCGCGCTTCAACATCATCATGAACGTGGACGAGGCGCCGCGCGGGTGGCTGATGGTCACCCACGGGCCCGTCCCGGCGCTGCGGATGGTGATGCGCAGCGACGACCCCGAGGCCGCGGTGCTGTACGGGCCGTTCCGCCGCATGTGGATGCTGGCCGAGGCGGCGCGCGCGCTCGCCGACGCGACGGGGGTGCGCGACTGCACGCTCGCCCCGTCGCAGCTGCCGTCGGCGCCGCAGCCGCTGCGCCGCGCGCGGAAGGTCGCGAAGCCCGCGAGGTCCGCGGCGGTCGTGACGGAGGCGCCGCGCGCGCCCGCGTGCCTGCGCGTCGAGCTGGGGACGTGCCCGGGGCCGTGCATCGCGCCGCGCGTGGGGCCGTGGGACGGCGCCGACGACTACGCCGCGCGCGTGCACGAGGTGCGCGAGTTCCTGGCCGGCCGCACGTCGCGCCCGATCGCGACGCTGCGCGCGGCGATGCACGCGGCGTCCGAGGCGTGGCACTTCGAGCGCGCGGGCGCGCTGAAGGCGCGCGTCGAGGCGCTGGAGTGGCTGGAGGGGCGCCTGCAGCGGTTCCACGCGGGCGCCGACCGGCTGTCGTTCGTGTACCGCGCGGCGGGGCACGACGGGACGGATCGCCTCTACCTGGTGCGCCGCGGCACCGTGCGGGCCGAGCTGGCGCCGCCGGCCACCCCGGAGGACGAGGCGGCGCTGCGGGCGCTCGTCGACCGCGTCTTCCACGCGCCCGACGGCGGCGAGGTCCCGACGCACGACATGGACGAGTTCTACCTCGTCGCGAGCTGGTTCCGCCGGCACCCCGGGGAGCTGGCGCGCGTGACGCCGATCGTGCCGCGCGCGCGCTGAGACGGGTCCGCGCCCTGACAGCAATGGGACGTCTGCACCCTGGCGCGGGGCGGCGGGCCCGGCCACCATGTAGCGCGGCGCGCCACCCGGGACCGTGCACGGCGCGCCGGACCTCCCTACAGCCCCGATCCGTCATGCGTCGTCCATTCCTCGCGGCCGCCGCCCTGCTGGGCGCGGCGGCGTCCGCCGCGCCCGCCCTCGCGCAGGCGCCCCAGAAGGTCAGCAAGAGCGCTCCCGCCGCCAGCGCGGCCGGCGAGGTCGGCGCGTTCGTCGTGCGCCTGGGCGCCGACACCACCGCGGTCGAGCGCTGGACGCGCACCACGACCGCGACCGGCGCGCGGATCGAGGGCGACGTCGTGAACCGCAGCCCGGTCGCGCGCGTCTCGCACTACGTGATCGACCTCGACGCGGCCGGCAACGCGACGCGCGCCGAGATCCGCACGCGCCGCCCCGACGGCACGCCGATGCCGAACGCCGCCCTCGGCGCCGTCTACACCTTCCGCGCCGACAGCGCGTTCGCCGAGCTGCAGATGCCGGACAGCGTGGCGCGCTTCCGGGCGCCGGCGGCGGCGGGGGCCATCCCGTCGATCACCAACTCGTACGCGCTGTGGGAGGTCGCGATGCGCGGCCTGCGCGCGGCGAAGCGGGACAGCGGCGCGATCGTGGTGTGGGGCGCGGGCGCTCCGCAGGCGCAGGCGCTGCCCGCGCGCTTCGACGGCGCGTCGGCGGCGACCGTGACGTACTTCGGCGACCCGGTGAGCGTGCGCTTCGACCGCGAGGGGCGCATCGTCGCCATCGACGGCTCGCGCAGCACGAACAAGGTGCTGGTGGAGCGCGTGCGCGACCTCGACGTCGCCGCGCTCGCGCAGAGCTTCGGCAGCCGCGCCGCGCTCGGCCAGACGTCGCCGCGCGACACCACCCGCGCCACGCTCGGCGCCGCGCAGCTGCTGGTGGACTACGGCCGCCCGTCCAAGCGCGGGCGCACGGTGTGGGGCGGCACGCTGGTGCCGTACGGCGCGATCTGGCGCACCGGCGCCAACGCCGCGACGACGTTCGTGACGAGCAGCGACCTGACCATCGGCGGCCAGCCGGTGCCCGCGGGCACGTACACGCTCTACACGTGGCCGACCGCGCAGGGCTACCAGCTGGTGATCAACAAGCAGACCAAGCAGTGGGGCACGGAGTACAAGCCCGAGATGGACCTCGTGCGCGTGCCGCTCACCAGCACGACGCTGAGCACTCCGGTCGAGCAGTTCACGATCGCGATCGAGCCGGCGGGCGCGAACGCGGGAACGCTGGCGCTGCGATGGGACAATCTGCAGCTCACGACTCCGATCGCCGTCAAGTAGCGGAGGACGGAACGGCGGAGGACGGAACGGCGGAAGACGATACAGCGCGATACGGAGAGGCGGACCTTCGCTTGAGGCTTCAAGCGCGAAGGGTCCGCCTCTTCGTTTCACGCCGTTCCGTCCTCCGCTCCATCGTTCTCCGCCGTTCCGTCCTCCGCGGTCACCGGCGCAACGACCCCCGGAACGTCAGCTCCACCGCCCCATTCGGGTGCGTGCGGCCGAAGCGCAGGAACTCCTCCGACTGCGTCAGGCGCTGGACGCGCACCAGCTCCCCCGAGCGCACGGTGCGCAGGAAGTCCCAGCCGCCCATGTAGTTGCCGTTGACGTACGCGCCCATCCCCTGGTCGCCGCCGAGCTGCACCGCGCGCGGATCGCCGCGCATCTGCGTCGGCCAGTAGGACGCCAGCACGTCGAGCAGCGGGCGCGCGGGATCGCGCGACAGCGCCTCGCCCTGGATCGTGCGCATCGACACGTCGCCGGGGCGCGGGCGGTTCAGACGGAAGTCGGTGGACGACGCGTCGCGGCTCGAGGGCGTCGACGCGCAGGCGGCGAGGGAGAGCGCGGCCGCGAGGACGGCGCTGGCGAGGGCGGCACGGGGACGGCGGTGAGCACGCATCGATTCCTCCGGTGCGACGGGCAGGGCGATCTCGGGAAGCCTTCTCGCGCGCCGACGCCCGCCCGGACGTCGCGACGCATCGCGACGCTACGATGCCGCGTGCCCCTGGGCTTGTACGTCCCGGCCGCGCACGGCACGGCGCGTCCCGGGACGGCGCGCCCGCCGCGACGTGCGACGCGCACGCGCGCTCGTCCTGCCCCGCGGCGCGCACGTCCGGTCCCAGGCGCGCCGCGCGTCGACGGCTCGTCCCGAACGCGTCGCACACATCTTCACACGCCGCACACACGCGCAGCGCGATTGCAACCATCGACGCGATCGCCGTGTCGGATCGTCACCGGCGCGCGCGGACGCTGCGGGATTGGCACCAGCGCGCGTCGGCCCCCGTATGGGGAAAGGCCCCGCATCGTCGTCGCGTCCACGCGCCTCTTCGCCGTGCCCGTCAGCCGCGAGTCCGCCACGCTCGTCCGCGTCGCGCTCCCCGAGCCGCTCGAGCTCCTGCACGCCACCTTCGTGCGTCACCGGTTCGCGCCGCACACGCACGACACCTTCGTGCTCGCCGTCGTCGAGTCGGGTGCCGCGTCCAGCCGCTATCGCGGCGGCGTGGCGCTCTACCGCCCCGGCGGCGTGGTGGTGATCGAGCCCGGCGAGCCGCACGACGGCGAGCCCGCGCCGGGCGGCTGGCGCTACCGCGCGCTCTATCCGCCGCCCGCGCTGCTGGCGCGCCTGGCCGACGGCGGTCCGCTGGCCGCGGCCTGCGCGACCGCGGGCGAGCACGCGCCGGGCACGCGCCGCCTGTTCGCGTCGAGCTTCCTCCCCGACGCCGCGCTGGCGGTGCGCCTCGCCGCCGCCCACACCGCGCTCGCCAACGCGCCCCGCGGCGACACGCTGCGCGGCGAGGTGCTGCTGGCCGACGCCCTGAGCACGCTCCTGCAGCGGCACGCGTGCGCGACCGCCACCGCGCGCCACGTCGTCGACAGCGCGACCACCGCGCGCGGCGTGCGCGCGGCGCGCGCGCTCCTGCACGACGGCTTCGCGCAGCCGCTCTCGCTGGCGACGCTGGCGGACGCGGCGCACCTCGCGCCGGCGCGACTCGCGCGCGCCTTCCGCGTCGCCGTCGGGCTGCCGCCGCACGCCTACCTGGAGCTGGTGCGCGTCGAGCAGGCGAAGCTGCGCCTGCGCCGCGGCGACCCGATCGCCGACGTGGCGTTCGCGACCGGCTTCGCCGACCAGAGCCACCTCACGCGCCGCTTCCGCCGCGTGGTGGGCGTGACGCCGGGCGCGTACGCGCGGGCGTGCGCGGCGATGCGGGTGGGACGGAGAGTCGCCTAACGGTGAAGCGGAGAACGGAACGGCGGAGGACGATACGGCGCGATACGGAAAGGCGGACGCTGCGAGCCTGGAGCTCAAGGCGTCCGCTTCATCGTTTCACGCATCATCGTGCTCCGCCGTTCCGTCCTCCGCCGCATCGTCCTCCACATCTGGTGCACCTGCACCATCCCCACGCCGCCACGCACCACTAGCATGCGCGCACGTTGTCGCGCGCCTCACCTCCACGGGAGATCGCCATGTACGAGCTCTATCGCCGCATCATCCTCTACTTCGTCTGAGCGCCGCTCGCATTCGGCGTCGCCGGCGTCCCGCGAGCGCGGGCGCCGGCGTTCGGCGTCGTCCCCCTCCTCCACGCCATGCGCTTCCGCATCGACTGCCTACTGCTGCTCGTCCTCGGTGCGACGACGGTCGTCCACGCGCAGACGCGCCAGGCGCCCACGCTGAGCCTCGACGGCGCGCGGCGGGCGCTCGCCGCATCGGAGGCCGAGTCGACGCGCATGAGCCTCAACGTCTGCATCGTCGTCGTCGACGCGGGCGGCGAGCCGGTGGCCATGGCGCGGCAGGACGGCGTGCTCCCCGCGCTCTGCGACGTCGCGCGCGCCAAGGCGCGCACGGCCGCGCGCTACGGCCGCTCCTCCCGCGCGTGGAGCGAGCTGCTCGGCCGCGGCAACGCGGGCGCGCTCATGAATCTCCCCGACATGTTCGCCGTCGAGGGCGGCGTGCCGGTGACGGTGAGCGCCGTCGTCGTCGGCGCGGTGGGCGTCAGCGGCGCGAGCGCGGCGCAGGACGGGCAGGTGGCGCAGGCGGGAGCGGCGGCGCTGGCGGCACCGCGATGAGGCGGAGGACGGAACGGCGGAGGACGATGAGGCGAGAGACGAAGAGGCGTGAGACGAGACGGCGGACGCTCCGAGCTTCAGGCTCGCGGCGTCCGCTTCACCGTTTCCCGCCGTATCGTCTTCCGCCGTTCCGTCCTCCGCCTCACCGTCCTCCGAATCTCACCGCACCGGCTCGAACCGTACCCCCAACGGCACATCGCGCCACCCCGGCCACCGCAGCGTGCGTCCGGTTCGTTCGCGCACCAGCAGCTGCCCCGACACGCCGCCGTCCAGCGCCACCGCGCGCTCGCAGCCGAGGGCGCCCATCAGCGCCGCGAGCTCGGGCACCGTGAGGCCGACGGGCAGCGGCACGAGGCGTCCGCCCGGCGCGCGGAAGCGCGTCAGCACGAGCAGCACGCGCCCGTCGCGATCGATCCCCAGCGCGAGCCGCGCGTCGCGGTGCGCGACGTCCACGCCGCGCCCCTCGGCGCGCAGCGCGTCGGGTACGCGCCCGCCCGCGTCCAGCAGCATCGGATACGACTGGATCGCCGCCGCGATGCCGCCCGCGGCGCGCACCGCGTCGATCGAGTCGGGCGGCACCAGGCGGATGCGGCCCGCGCTGTCGGCCACGACCGCCGGCGCGAGCGGCGCGTGACCCGGCGGCGCGACCTCGCGGCCCGCGTCCACGACCCAGCCCCACGGGCCCGCGTCGGTGAACTGACCCGCGTTGAACGCCAGCAGCGGCGCGCGCGTGGTGTCCGCGCGCTCGACGTTCCAGCTGCGCGTCGCCGCGCGTGGGCCCACCGCGAGCGCATCGCCGTCGAGGCGCAGCCGCGCGCGCCGCGGATCCACGCGCGCGACCAGCACGTGCACGCGCCACGCGCTGCCGTCGCCCGCGAGGTCCAGCGTGCCCCACGCGACGCCGTCGGCGCCGGGACGCCAGCGCACCGCGCGCGCGATCTCCGGCGCGGCCTGCGCCCACGTCGCGGGCGCGGCATCGGCGCGCCACCACGTCCGCCAGCCCGCGTCCGTGCGGAGCGCCAGCCGCGACGACGGAAGCGCGGGAACGAGCAGCGCGGCGGCGAGCAGCGCCGTGCGCCGCGTGCGCCCGATCACCGGCCCTTCACCAGCCCTTCTGGCCCTGCAGCTGCGCGCGGTAGCGCTGCAGCGCCGGCATCGCGGCGCGCAGCGCGCGCACCTCGTCGTCCGCGAAGCCCGCGGGCGCGACGTCGCGCGCGCTCGCCTCGAAGAACGCGATGAGCTTGTCGCGGACCACGCCCCACTGCCGGTCGTCGAGGCCCGACTCGCTCCGGAACACCGAGTCGGGATTCTGCTCGCCCGGCCGCGGGCCCTCGCGCGGCTTCTGCTCCGTCTCGTCGTCCTCGTCGCTCCCCAGGCGCCACGCGCTCTCGGGCGGCGGCGGGCACGACTTGCCCAGCAGGCGCGCGATCGTGTCCGTCGTCGCGAGCGCGGTGCGCATCGCCGCGCGCTCGTCGATGGGCCGGCCCGCGCGCTGCTGCGCCTCGAGGTCGCGGTTCATGCGCTCCGCGCGCTGCTGCAGCTCCAGCAGCCGGCGGCGCGTCGCGTCCGTCTCCGCGCCGTTGCGTCCCAGGCGCATCGCGGACAGCGCCGCGCCCACATCCAGCGTGCAGCGCGCGTGCGCCGCGGCCGCCGCCTCGTCGGCCGACGGCGCGCGCGTGCTGGGGCGCGAGGCCGCCGCCAGCAGCTCGCGGTTGCGCGCCGCGGCCGCGGTCGCGCGTTCGGCGCCGCGCAGGATCGCCGCCACGCGCGCCTCGGTGAGCGCGTACTCCGGCCGCGCGAAGCCCGCCGGCAGCCCACCCTTCCGCTCGTTGGCGCCGACGAGCGCCTCCTCCGCGCGGCGGCGCATGCGTCCCACCAGCCCGCCCTGCGCGTGCGCGGCCTCGGCGGCCGCGAGATGGACGAGCGTGAGCGTGGCGACGACGACGAGTGGGCGCATGACGGACCTCGGCGGGAAGATGGGAGCGATGGCGCGTCGCAGCATGCCCGTCGCGGGCGCGGGAGGCATGGTGCAGCTGCACCACGCGTCCGTGCGCGGCACTCGCGGCGGCAGGCGTGGTATCACGCGGATGTCCGTTCGACGCCTGACCGTGCTCGCGCTGCTGCTGCTCTCGAGCGTGCCGCTCGGCGCGCAGCCAGCGCGCGGGCGCCCGGCGCCGCGCCCCGCGCCGCAGCCGTGGTGGGCCGACTCGACGAAGTGGCCGCCGGGCACGTTCCGCCGCACCACGACGACGCGTGCGGCGCGCACCGTCGCCGTCGGCGACACGCTGCGCTTCGACGGGCCCGCGCTGCCCGCCGGGCTCCCCGACTCGATCGCGCGCGACGTGCGCTGGAGCGCCGAGGATCCGCGCGTGCTGGCGTTCGCGGGGCCGGGCGTGGCGGTCGCGCGCGCGGCCGGCGCCACGACCGCCGTCGCCTGGACGCGCGTCGGCCCGACGCTCACGCCGGTGCGCGTGGTGGCCGCCCTGCGCGGACGCCTGCACACGGCCGACGGCACCCCGCCGCCGCGCGCGCGCGTGATCGTGCAGCGCGTCAGCGGCCGCGCCGACACGCTGCGCACCGACGCCGCGGGACGCTTCGCGCTGCCGCTCACCGGCCCGCGCGCCGCCGACACGGATGCCCCGCGCGCGCTCCGCGTCGATCCCGACCCGTCGGCCGGGGGCGCGGCGTGGTTCGGCGCGGAGGCGCCGCTGCCGGCGCCCTTCGCGGGCGCGCGGGCCGACGTGGTGCTGCTGCCGCGCCGCTGGACCGTGCGCACGGGCACCTTCGCGGGGACGACGCTCGACGTGGACCTGACGGCCGCGCGCGCCAGCGCCGCCGACGGCTCGCGCTTCTGGCGCGCGGCGCGCCTGCGCCCCGACACGGCCGCGCGCGAGTCGGCCGGCGCGCCGGTGGGCTGGCCCGACGATCGGCGCCCGATCCCGCTCGCCGTCTGGAGCACGGGCGGCCGCGCGGCCTCGCCCGCCGATTCGGCCGGCTTCTGGGCAGTCGCGCGCGCGCTGGAGCGCGACTGGGGCGCGACGCTCTTCCGGCCCGTACCCGCCGACGCCCCGCGGCAGCCCGACTGGTGGGGAATAACGGCGCAGGTGACCCCCAACCTCCACGCCGCAGGCTTCGCGACGGTGTCGTGGAACGGCGACGGCGAGATCAGCGACGCGCTGGTCGAGGTGCGGACGCCGGCCCTCCTCCGCGACCGCCACGTCGTCGGCCACGAGTTGCTGCACGCCCTGGGCTTCGGGCACGTGTCGCGGTGGCGCTCGGTGGTGGGCGGCGAGGCCCACGCCCCCGACGCGGGCCCCACCGCCCTCTCGCTCGAGGACGCCGCCTATGGACAGCTGTTGGACGCGGCGCGGAGCGTCGCGCGGCGGACGGGGGCGGCGTTCGGCCTGGCCGAAGCTCGCTAGGGCGCGTTGAAGCGGAGGACGGAACGGCGGAGGACGGACGGGCGGAAGACGATGAAGCGTGAAACGATGAGGCGGACCCTTCGAGCTTGACGCTTCAAGCTCGAAGGGTCCGCCTCTCCGTTTCACGCCTTTCCGTCCTCCGCTTCACCGTTCTCCGCCGTTCCGTCCTCCGCTGTCCGCCCTGGCCATTTCCGGACGTTCCCAGGCAACGAACCCCCCTCAGACAGCGTATATCCGGGGCCATGAAGCCCCCGTATTCCCGGGTCGCGCGCGCCCTGCGCGCCGCCCAGACGCTGTCCATTCTCGCGGCGCCCGTCCTCGGCGCGCAGCCGCCCGCCACTCCCGTGCCCCGCGCCGCCGTCACGGCCGCCGCGGGCGACTCCACCCGCACCGACGCCATCGCGCTGTCGCTCGCCGACGCCGTCGCGCGCGGGCTGCGCCTCGGCGACGAGGTGCGCCAGGCCGAGGCCTCGGTCGACGCCACCGACGCGCAGGTCGCCATCGCGCGCTCGTCCGCGCTGCCGCAGCTGCGCGCCACCGGCAACTACCAGCAGGTCCTCGAGAACGCCCGCGCGACCATCGTCGGCTCGGTGTTCGGCCAGGCCTACACCTACCAGGGCAACGCCGTCCTGTCGCAGTCGCTCTTCCAGGGCGGCCGCATCGTCGGCGGGCTGCAGGCCGCGTCGCGCGCACGCGCGGCCAGCCGCTTCGACCTCGACGAGGTGCGCGCCACGCTCACCGTCGCCGTCCAGCGCGCGTACCTCGGCGCGCAGGCGGCCGACCAGCTGGTCGCGATCCAGGAGCGCAACCTCGCGCTGTCCGCGGAGCGCGTGGGGCAGATCGAGCAGCTGGAGCGCGGCGGCCGCGCGGCGCGCTACGACGTGCTGCGCGCGCGCGTCGAGCGCGCGAACCTCGAGGCGCTCGTCATCCAGGCGCGCAACGATCGCGAGCTCGCGTACCTCGAGCTGCGCCGCCTGCTCAACCTCCCGACCGACCGCCCGCTGCGCCTGACGACGGCGCTGGCGTCCGACTCGAGCGCGGTGCTCGCCGTCCTCGCGAGCGCCGAGGAGATGGGCCGTGAGGGCGCCGCGCGCGCCGCCGCGGCGGGCGTGCGCGACGAGGCCGCGCCGCTGGGCGACCGGGCCGCCGTGCGTGCCGCCGAGGCCACCGCGGCCGCGCGGCGCGCCGGCATCCGCGTCGCGCGCGCCGACTTCCTGCCGACGGTCGGCGTGTCGTTCACCACCGGCGTCCTCGCGCTGCCGACGAGCGCGGGCTTCCCGACGCGCCTCGGCCGCTCGGGCCCCGAGTACTGCCCCGAGGGCTCGCCGGCGACGCGCATCTGCCAGAACAACGGCTTCTTCGCCGACCGCTCGTTCCGCGTCGACGTGAGCTGGCCGCTGTTCGATGGGCTGCGCGCGAAGGGGAACCTCGACCTCGCGCAGGCGCAGGCGCGCACGGCCGAGCTGCAGCTGGCGCAGGTGCGCGAGCGCGTGGCCGTCGAGGCCGCGCAGGCGCGCGCCGGCGTCGAGCGCGCGCGCGCCCTGTACGCCGCGCAGCGCGCCAACGCCGCCGACGCCGACGAGGCGTTCCGCCTCGCCACGCTGCGCTTCCAGCGCGGCCTCGGCACCCAGCTCGAGGTGTCCGACGCGCAGCTCGCGCTCCTCACCGCGCAGACCAACGCCCTGCGCGCCACCTACGACGTCTACCTGGCCGCCGCCGAGCAGGCGCGCGCGCTCGGGCGCCCGATTCCGATTCCATGAGCTCTCGTTCGATGCACTCCCCACGCGCGTCGAGCGTCGAGCGCCTGCTCGTCCTCGGTGTGACCATCCTCTCGCTCGCCGCCTGCGGCGACAAGGGCGCCAACGCCGCCCCCACCGCGAAGGGCCCCGGCGGCGCCGGCGGTCCCGGTGGCCGCGGACGCCCGCCGCTCGTGCTGGCCGCCAGCGACGTCGCCGAGATCAAGCGCGGCCCCATCGAGGCGGGCATCCCGCTCTCGGGCGACCTGCGCCCGCTGCAGACCGTCGTCGTGCGCGCGCGCCTCGAGGGCGACCTCACGGGCGTCTACGCGCGTCCCGGCCAGGCCGTGCGCGAGGGCCAGCTGCTCGCGCAGTTCGAGCCCAACCAGCAGACGAGCGATCGCCGCAGCGCCGAGGCGGACCGCGAGAGCGCGCGCACCGAGGTGAGCGCCGCGCAGTGGAACCTCGACCAGACGCGCGAGCTGTTCCGCGCCGGCGCGGTCGCCGAGCGCGAGGTCCGCGTCGGCGAGCAGTCGCTGGCGGCGGCGAAGGCGCGCCTCGCGGCCGCCGAGGCGCGCGTGCGCGCGACGTCCGAGGGGCTCGCCGACACGCGCGTGCTGGCGCCGATGTCGGGCGTCGTCGAGTCGCGCGCGGTCGAGGGCAACGAGCGCGTGACGCGCGGCGCCGAGCTGTTCACGCTCGTGCGCGGCGACCGGCTGGAGCTCGCGGCGTCGGTGCCCGAGCGCCTCGCGGGCACGCTGCGTCCGGGCCAGGCGGTGCGCTTCTCCGCGCAGGGCCGCACGCTCGAGGGCACGGTGGCGCGCGTCAGCCCCACCATCGATCCCGCCACGCGCGCGGTGACCGTGTTCGTCGAGGTGCCCAACCCGGGCGGCGCGCTGCGCGGCAACACGTTCGTCACCGGCCGCGCGGTCGGCCGCACGATCGACGACGCGGTGCTCGTGCCGACGACCGCGCTGCGCCAGGCGCAGGAGGGCGTCGGCGCCGGCCGCGGCGCGGGCTCCAGCACCTTCGTCTACCGCCTCCGCGGCCAGAACGCCGAGCGCGCGCCGGTGAACCTCGGCCTCATCGACGAGGCGGCGGGCGTCGCCGAGGTGCTCGACGGCCTGCAGCCGGGCGACCGCGTGATCGTCGGCAACGTCGCCGGCGTGGGCCCGGGTACCACCGTGCAGATCCTCGGCGGGGAGGGCGGCCGACCCGGGCGCCAGGCGGCCACGGGCGCCCGTCCCGCCACCGACAGCGGCTCCAAGCGGCCAGCGCCATGATCCTCTCCGACGTCTCCATCAAGCGCCCCGTCTTCGCCACCATGCTCATGGTGGCGCTGGTCGTCCTGGGCGTCGTCAGCTACCAGCGGCTGGCGATCGACGAGTATCCCGACGTCACCCGCCCCGTCGTCAGCATCCAGACGGCGTACCCGGGCGCCTCGCCCGAGGTGATCGAGCGCGAGGTCTCCAAGCCGATCGAGGAGGCGGTCAACACCGTCCAGGGGATCCGCGAGGTCTCCTCCACGTCGTACGAGGGGAACTCGAACGTCCGCGTCCTGCTCGAGCTCTCCACGAACCCGATGGAGGCGCTGCAGGAGGTGCAGGGCAAGGTCGCGCGCATCCGGCGGCAGCTGCCGCAGGACATCCTGGATCCGGTCATCCAGCGCTTCGACCCGAACGACTCGCCCATCATGTCGATCGCGCTGCAGAGCGCCGACCGGCCGGTGCGCGAGCTGACCGACATCGCCGAGGAGGTCGTCGCGACGCGCTTCGAGTCGATCCCGGGCGTCGGCGGCGTGAACGTGGTCGGCGGCGCGGCGCGCCAGATCAAGGTCCAGCTGGACCCGGCGGCGATGCGCGCCTACGCGGTCGCGCCGCCGCAGGTCATGGCGGCGCTGCAGCGCGAGAACCAGGAGGTGCCGGCCGGCCGCGTGCGCAGCGGCTCGGTCGAGCGGCTGGTGCGCGTCACGGGGCGCGTGCTCGATCCCAAGCACTTCGCCGACATCACCGTCGGCGAGCGGCGGACGGCCAGCGGGACGGTGCCGGTGCGCCTCGGCGACGTGGCGACGATCGTCGACGGGACGGCGGAGCGCCGCTCGGCGACGCTGATCGGGCGCGGCAACGGGCAGGACGCGATCGCGGTCGCGGTGGACGTGCTGAAGATCTCGGGGAGCAACACCGTCGAGGTGGCCGAGCGCGTGCGCGCGGCGGCGGCCGAGCTGGACGAGACGCTGCCGCCGGACGTCAGCCTCACGGTCATCCGCGACGACTCGCAGCGCATCCGCCAGGCGCTCGACTCGGTGGAGCACGAGCTGGTCCTCGGCGCGATCCTCTGCGTCGTCATCATCTACTTCTTCCTGAACTCCTGGCGCTCGACGGTCATCACGGGGCTGGCGCTGCCGATCTCCATCATGTCGGCGTTCTTCGCCATGTGGATCTGCGGCTTCACGATCAACACGATGACCCTGCTCGCCCTGTCGCTGGCGATCGGGCTGCTGATCGACGACGCGATCGTGGTGCGCGAGAACATCGTCCGCCACCTGGAGATGGGGAAGGACCACGAGCGGGCGGCGAAGGAGGGCACCGACGAGATCGGGCTGGCGGTGTTCGCCACGACGATGGCCGTCATCGCGGTGTTCATCCCCGTGGCGTTCATGGGCGGGCAGATCGGCAAGATCTTCTTCCAGTTCGGCGTCACCGTGGCGGCGGCGGTGATCGTGTCGCTGTTCGTGAGCTTCACGCTCGACCCGATGCTCTCGAGCATCTGGCACGACCCCGAGGTCGACCTGCACCACCGCGGCGCCGACGGGCACCTCGCGGTCGACGCGCCGGTCCGGAAGCGGAACTTCATCCAGAAGGTCGCCCAGCGCTTCAACGACTGGTTCGAGCGCGTGGCCGACCGCTATCCGCGCGGGCTGTCGTGGGCGCTGTCGCACCGCCTGACGGTGGTCGGGATGGCCGCCTCGTCGATCGTGGTCGCCTTCCTCCTGATCGGGAAGATCGGCTTCACCTGGCTCCCCGACTTCGACGGCGGCGAGTTCAACGTCGGCTTCCGCACCACGCCCGGCTCGTCGCTCGAGTACACGATGAACCGCGGGCTGGCCGTGGCCCACGCGCTGCGCAAGAACCCCGAGGTCCAGTTCACGTACCTGAACATCGGCGGCGGCTTCCGCGGCTCGCCGAACAACGGGTCGATCTACGTGCGGCTGAGCCCCAAGGCGGAGCGCACGCGCTCGCAGCAGGACATCCAGACCGCGCTGCGCCGGGAGCTGCCGCGCATCCCCGGCGTGCGCGCCAACGTGCAGGGCACGCAGACGATCTTCGGCGGCTTCGGGCAGCCGATCCGCATCAACGTGCAGGGCCCGGAGGCGTCGCGCCTGAAGCTGGCCGCCGCGGAGGTGCTCGAGGTGCTGCGCCGCGTGCCCGGCGTCGCCGAGCCGCAGTCGAGCGAGGAGGGCGACATCCCGCAGCTCGACGTGCGCGTGGACCGCGACCGCGCGTGGGCCGCCGGGCTCGGGATCGGCCCGATCTCGACGACCATCCAGCCGCTGTTCACCGGGCTGCGGGCGACCGAGTGGGAGGATCCGCAGGGCTACTCGCACGACGTCGTCGTGATCTACCCCGACTCGCTGCGCGCCTCGGCCGCCGACGTCGCCAACATCGTGATCCCCAGCACGCGGCAGGACCCGCGCACCGGGCAGGCCGCGATGGTGCCGCTGTCCGAGGTCGCGGAGGTGCGCCCGGGCGTCGGCCCGCAGCAGATCGAGCGCTCGATGCTGGAGCGGCAGGTGAGCCTGTCGGCGGGCGTGCTGCCGGGCTATGCGATGGGCGAGGTGGCCGACCGGGCGGCGCTGGCGATCGACTCGGTGGGGCTGCCGCCGGGCTACCGGACGGTGTTCCGCGGCGACGTGCAGAACCTCGAGGAGACCAAGGGCTACGTGCTCGAGGCGATCGTCCTCGCGGTGGTGTTCATCTACCTGATCCTGGCGTCGCTGTTCGGCAGCTTCGTCCAGCCGCTGGCGATCATGCTCGCGCTGCCGCTGAGCTTCATCGGCGTGGCGGTGGCCCTGCTGGCGACGGGCGGGAGCCTCAACGTCTACACGATGATCGGCATCATCATGCTGATGGGGCTCGTGACCAAGAACGGGATCCTGCTGGTGGACTTCGCGAACCAGCAGCGCGCGGCGGGGATGGCCCGCGTCGACGCCCTGCTGACGGCGGCCCGCACGCGCCTGCGCCCGATCATCATGACCACCGCGGCGATGATCTTCGGCATGGTGCCGCTGGCGATGGCGCTCGGCGAGGGGGCGGAGCAGCGGGCGCCGATGGGGCGCGCGGTGATCGGTGGGCTGATCACGTCGACGCTGCTCACGCTGTTCGTGGTGCCGGTCGTGTACACGCTGCTCGACGACCTGGCGGCGTGGCTGAAGGCGCGCTTCGGCAGCCGGCCGACGCCGGCGCCCACGCCGGCGACCGCCCCCGCGCCGACGCCGATGGCCGGCGACTGATCGCCGGCGACTGATCACCGGCGACCGATCGCGGACGGACGACGGCTCGATGCACCGAACGGGCGGCTCACACGAGCCGCCCGTTCGCGTTGGTGGCTGTCGCGTGATGCACGCGCGCGCCGACGACGCACGCATGGCACGCGGATGGCGTGTGCGGCGTGCGTGCGACACGTGCGCGCGTGCGTCGACACCGCGTCGAGGACGCGTCGAGGACGCGTCGAGGACGCGTCGAGGAGGTGTGCGTGAGGTGCTCGCGAGGTGCTCGCGAGGTGCTCGTGAGGTGCGTCGGATGCGATTTGGAGCACGTCGGAGACGTTTTTTCGCGCGATCCGCGCCTTTTTCGCGCCAATCTCTTGACGACGCGCTTTCCTGCCCTTACTACGTCGTCGTTGCGTTGCGCATCACATGCTGCACGAGGGCTGTCGATGCGCGCGCGGTGCCGAGGCGCCGCGCCCCCGCTTTCGTCGCTTTGTGAATCCAACACCCCGCCCTGCCCGCCCCTGCGTGACGCGCTGCCGGTGCGCGTCGTCAACGCCGCGATCCGCGTCCCGACGCGGTCGGCGGCGTCGGTCGGTCGCCCCCGTGTGCGGCCACCGCGCGGCGTGCACGCGGTGCGGGCGGTCGCGCAGGACGCAGGACCTGGCCGATGGCACGCCACCCCGCTCCCGCGACGCGCGGGTCCGCGACCCGCGGCCGCGCGGCACGGAGCGACCCGGGCGGACCGTCGAATGACTCAGAGGAGGCCACATGCCGATGGGTGACGAGTTGGACGAGGGCCTTCGCTTCAGGCGTCGCGGGAACGACGACGACGACGAGGACCTGGGCGGCTACGGCTACGAGGACGCCGAGGAAGAGGAAGAGGAGGAGGACGAGGAAGACGACGGATTCGGGTCGCTGCGGCGCGGACGGAGTGAGGCGCTGTTCGACGACCCGGTTGCCGCCGCCGAGGAGGAGGAGGACCTCGACGGGGACGTCGAAGAGGAGGAGCTGGACGTCGACGACGCGACGGACGCCGGGGAGGCAGCAGACGATGCCGGGGACGATGCCGGCGACGACATCGGCGACGATGTCGGCCCCGTGGCCGCCGACGACGAGACGGAGCAGGACGACGCCGACCTGTTCGGCGCGAGTGGCGCAGCGACGGATCTCGACGACGCAGAACCCACCGAGGAACCCACTATGGAAGACAACACGATGATGGGCGGCGCCGAGGGCGCTGGCACGGACAACGAGGGCGGCAGCACGTCGGGCCGCGGCCGCCGCGGCGGCGCCAAGAAGGGCGGCGCGCGCAAGGGTGGCGCTCGGAAGGGCGGCGCCAAGAAGGCGGCTGCCAAGAAGGGCGGCGCGCGCAAGGGCGCGGCCAAGAAGGGCGGCGCCAAGAAGGCCGCCGCGAAGAAGGGCGGCGCGAAGAAGGCGGCCGCCAAGAAGGGTGGCGCGCGCAAGGGCGCCGCGAAGGGCGGCGCGCGCAAGGGCGGCGCCAAGAAGGCGGCCGCGAAGAAGGGCGGCGCCCGCAAGGGCGCGGCGAAGGGCGGCGCGCGTAAGGGCGGCGCCAAGAAGGCCGCTGCCAAGAAGGGCGGCGCCCGCAAGGCCGCGTCGAAGGGCGGCGCTCGCAAGGGCGCAGCCAAGAAGGGCGGCGCGCGCAAGGCGGCGGCCAAGAAGGGCGGCGCCCGTCGCGGGCGCTGAACCACTCACCGTCCGTCCGCGCGCCAGCGACACGGCGGCGGTCCCACTCCGGGACCGCCGCCGTGTCGCATCCGCGCCATCCGCGCGGTAATATCGGACCATGACCCTCTCCACCGAGCGGTCGCTGCTCACGCCCGCCAGCGAGGCCCTCGTCGTCGACGCGGCCGCCGCCCCGAGCTTCGCGCGCGCCGTGCTCGACGCGCTCCCGCTCACCGTGTGGACGTGCGACCTCGAGGGTCGCATCACGAGCTTCAACCGCGCGTGGGCGCGCTTCGCCGAGGCGAACGGCGCGCCGCGCCTCGCCGACGCGGCCCTCGTCACCGGCCGGTCCATCTGGGACGGACTCGGCGACACCGCCTCGCGCGAGCAGCTGGAGCGCGGCCTCGCGCTGCTGCGCACCGGCCGCGCGCCGATGGTGCAGTGGGAGTTCCCGTGCGACGCGCCCGACGAGGAGCGCGTCTTCCTGATGCAGCTCTCCCCCGTGCGCGCGTCGCCCGACGACCCGCACGCGATCACGGGCTTCGCCTTCTCCACCGTCGACATCACGCCGAGCCACCGCTCGCGCGAGGCGCTGATCGACACGGGGATCGCGCTCTCGCGCACGCTCGACCTGGAGCGCGTCTACGCGGAGGTCGCCCAGCAGGTGCGGCGCGCCGTGCGCGGCGAGGCGTTCTGCCTCGCCATCGCCGAGGAGGAGACGGGCGCGTTCCGCGTGGTGCACCAGTACGGCTTCGACCGCGACGGCGACCGCGACGGCGACGAGTCGACGGCGGCGCTCGCGGCGCGCCTGGAGCCGGCGTGGCGGGAGGCGCTGGCCGAGGAGCACGTGGTGCTGCGCCACGGCGACCGCGGGCTGGAGCTCACCGCGCCCGTGACGAGCGCCGAGGGCGTGCTGGGGGCGATGACCGTGCGCGCCGACGACATCGAGAGCCCGCAGCGGCTGGACGAGGCGACGCGCCTGCTGACGACGCTCGCCGCGCAGACGGCGGCCGCCATCGAGCGCTCGGGGCTGGTGCGGCGGGTGGAGCAGAAGCGCCGCCTGGAGGCGATCGGCGAGGTCGCGGCCGGCGTCGCGCACGAGCTGCGCAACCCGCTGTTCGGCATCTCGTCCGCGGCGCAGCTGCTCCGCTTCCGCGTCGCCGACGATCC
This sequence comes from Roseisolibacter agri, assembly GCF_030159095.1. Classification (NCBI taxonomy): domain Bacteria; kingdom Pseudomonadati; phylum Gemmatimonadota; class Gemmatimonadia; order Gemmatimonadales; family Gemmatimonadaceae; genus Roseisolibacter; species Roseisolibacter agri. Next base: position 48,587 of record NZ_BRXS01000009.1, on the reverse strand, counting down.
GGTGGTCGAGCGGAACGTCGGCCGCATCCTGCGCGAGGTCGAGCGGCTGAACCGCATGGTCACCTCGCTGCTGGAGTACGGGCGGCACAGCGCCGCGGTGCTCGCGCCGGGCGATCCCGAGGCGGTGTGGGACGACGTCCTGGAGGGCGAGCGCGGACGGCTGGAGAGCCGCGGCCTCGTGCTCGTGAAGGAGCGCGTGGGCGCCGTGCCGCCCGGGGGCGTCGTGTGCCGGATCGACGCGGAGCAGCTGGCGCAGGTGTTCGTCAACGTGCTGGTGAACGCGATCGACGCCGCGCCCGAGGGGAGCGACCTCACGCTGACCTTCGCGTCGCTGCCGAACGGCGCGTGGCGCTGCCGCCTGCACGACGGCGGCCCCGCGATCCCGGCCGAGGTGCAGGCGCGCGCGTTCGAGATCTTCTACTCCACCAAGCCGGGGGGCACGGGGATCGGGCTCGCGCTCTGCCAGCGCATCGTCGACGAGCACGGAGGCACGATCACGCTGGAGAGCGCGCCCGAGGCGGGCACGGCGCTGACCATCACGCTCCCTCCGGCCTGACGTCGCACGGGATGCTGTCGGTGCTGGTCGTCGACGACGACGACACGATCCGCGAGACGCTCGTCGACTTCTTCGACTCGCTGGGCCACGTCACGCGCGGCGCGCGCACGGCGACCGAGGGCCGCCAGGTCGCGGCGGCGCACTCGCCCGACGTCGCGCTGGTGGACCTGCGCCTCCCCGACGCCGACGGGCTGCGGCTGATGGAGGCGCTGCGCGCGGACCATCCGGAAGTCGCGGTCATCCTGCTCACCGGCCACGGCGACGTCGCGACGGCGGTGCGCGCGATGCGCGAGGGCGCGGCGGACTTCCTGGAGAAGCCGATCGACCTCGCGGCGCTCGACGCCGCGGTGCGACGCGCGGCGGAGCATGCGCGGCTGGCGCGCGAGGTCGCGGTGCTGCGCGCGCGCGAGGCGGGTGCGCTCTGGACCGAGACGGCGCCGGCGGCCGAGCGGGCGCCGGTGCCCGATCTCGACCGGCTGGTGGAGCTGGCGGCGCGCAACGACGACGCGCCGGTGCTCGTGATCGGCGAGACGGGCACGGGCAAGGGCTACGTCGCGCGGCAGATCCACGAGCGCTCGCCGCGCCGCGCGCAGCCGTGGGTCGAGATCAACTGCGCGTCGCTGTCGGCGACCTTCGTGGAGAGCGAGCTGTTCGGCCACGAGAAGGGCGCGTTCACCGACGCGCGACAGGCGAAGCGCGGCCTCGTCGAGGTGGCGGGGCGCGGCACCCTCTTCCTGGACGAGGTGGCGGAGCTCGCGCCCGAGGTGCAGCCGAAGCTGCTGAAGGCGATCGAGGAGCGCGCGTTCCGGCGGCTGGGCGGCACCGCGACGCTGACGAGCGACGCGCGGCTGATCGTGGCGACGAACGTCCCGCTGGCGGACGCGGTGGCGCGCGGGCGCTTCCGCGCGGACCTGTACTACCGGCTGCAGGTGCTGACGATCGCGCTGCCGCCGCTGCGCACACGGCGCGACGAGATCCCCGCGCTGGCCGCGGCGCTGCTCCCGCGCGGCGCGCGGCTGGCGGAGTCGGCGCGCGCGGCGCTGCAGGCGTACGACTGGCCGGGGAACATCCGCGAGCTGAAGAACGCGCTGTGGCGCGCGAGCATCCTCGCCGACGGCGCGCCGATCACGCCCGCGCACCTGGGCCTGACGCCGTCGAACGGCGCTGCCGTCGCACCACTCGACGATCCGGTGACGCTCGCGGACGCCGAGCGCCGCGCGATCGCGGCCGCGCTGGCGGCGACGGGCGGGAACCGCGCGCAGGCGGCCGCGCGACTGGGGATCGCGCGCTCGACGCTGCAGGAGAAGCTGAAGCGCGGCGGCTGAGACCTCCGCGTGCTGCGGCACCGTCGCGCCGGACCCGAACCGCAACAGCAGCAAGGATGAAAGTCTGACAGGATCTGATAACGACGGATGGCTCCGGTGGAGTGCGAGCGACATCGCACCCACACGGAGCCATCCGTCGTTATCGGACGTTATCCGATCTTCATCCTTGCAATGCCGTTCGCCGTTCGGGTCCGGCGCACCGACGCGTCCCGAGCGGCCCGACACGCAGCACGCACTACGCAGCCGCCCGATTTCCGGTCAGCCCGGCGGCCCCTCGTCCGGAATCCGGACGCTCGCGCCGCGCGCCGCGCACGGGCGCGAACGCACAACCCGCTGGCGCGCAAGCACTTCCGGAAATCCCACGACGCGGCCCGGTTGTCGCCTTGAGGATGGCCGTGCGACGACCACCTCGGTCGATCCGCCGCCTGATGTCCGCCGCCCGCAGCCCCTCATGCGCCAGGTCCTCATCGTCGAAGACGAGCAGTGCATCCGCGACGTGCTCGCGGAGCTGTTCGACGTCGCGGGCAGCGCGGTCGACACGGCCGGCACCCTCGACGAGGCGAAGGCCGCGCTCGCACGCCACGCCTACGACCTGATCGTCACCGACATCCGGCTCGGCGGGAAGCGCGACGGCGGACTGCAGGTCATGGCCGCCTCCGGGCTGCTCTCGCCCGACGCGGCGGTCATCGTCCTCACCGCCTTCCCCGACGCCGACAACCGCCACGCCTCGCTGCGGCTCGGCGCCACGCACTTCCTCGAGAAGCCCGTGGACCTGTCGACGATCGCCGGACTCGCCGCGTCGGCCGGCGTCGCCAGCGCGCTCGTCCCCGCCACGACGCTGCCGTCCGCACGCCCGGAGGCGCCGACGCTCCACTAGCGCTCCACGAGCTCCGGCACGGCGACGGGCCACGGCCCGTCGCGATCGCTAGCGCCGCTCCCGCAGGTGGGGAAAGGGTGTTGTGTGGGCGGGACGGCCTAGCGATTCCGGCGCTGCTCGTGGACGTCGGCGACGTCGCGCGCGAGCACGAGCCGACCCGCCGTGCGCTCCCACATCGCGCTCAGCGAGCCGCGCCCCTCCAGCACGACGCGATACCCCGACGGCGACGGATCCAGCAGGTCGCCGTCCAGCCGCGCCAGCTCGTCGCGCAGCGCGCGCTCCAGACGCCGCGTCCGATGCGCGGCCGCGCGCATCGCCCCCGCCAGCGCGGGCGGACCGGGCTCCGGCGCCACCGGCGCGCCCACGCGCACGAACAGCTCCGGACGCTGCTCCGCGCGCAGCTCGTAGCGCAGCGCCACCGGCACCACGACCGCCTCCGGCACCGCGTGCTGCAGCCGCGCGAGCCCCGACCGGAACGCGAGCGGCACGCGCGCCGGCAGCAGCGCCCCCTGCGGGAAGATCCACAACGTGCGACCCGGCGCGTCGCGCAGCAGCGCGGACGCATGCGCGACCACCGCCCGCGCGTCGTCGATCCCGTCGCCCGTCGCGCCGAAGCAGCCGATCTGCCGGAAGAACGGGAAGCGCCGCAGCTGCTCGCCCTGCATGAGGCCGAAGCCGTCGCACCGGAACACGTCGTGCGAGAGGAACAGCAGGACGATCGGGTCCCACCACGCGCTGTGGTTCAGGAAGCCGATCACCGGGCCCGCGCCGGCGTCCGGCCACGGCGCACCCCCGACCCACACGCGCGCGAACGCGCGACGCAGCAGGCGCCGGCCGTAGCGGGCGTACAGCGGCAGCAGCAGCGGCGACTTGCGGGCGGGCAGCAGCATGGCGGCACGTTGCGCCGCGCACCGGACGGGCGCAACGCGACACCGCCACGCGTTCGCGCGGTACGACCACCACTCCCCGACGACGACATCCTGCGATGCGGTGGCGAACGGTCGCGCTCTCCGGTGGTGCAGCACTCGGCGTCGCGGCGCTGTTCAACGCGGTCGCGGAGACCGGCGTCACCCCCCTCGCCAACCCGCTGGGCGGCGAGACGGGGACGTGGCACTGGCGCGGCCACCGCATCGCCTGGACGCGCCGCGGCGACGGCCCCGCGGTGCTGCTGGTGCACGCCCTCCACGACTCGGCCTGGAGCCACGAGTGGCGGCACGTCGTCGCGCCCCTCGCCACCGACCACACCGTCTGGACGCTCGACCTCCCCGGCTTCGGCCGCTCCGCTCGGCCCGCCGCACGGTACTCCGCCGCCCTCTACGTCGCGCTGCTCGACGAGTTCGCGCGCACCGTGATCGGCGCGCCCTGCGCGCTCGTCGGCAGCGCGCTGGGTGGCGCGTACACCGTGGCGCTGGCCGCGCGTGACGCCCGGCGCTTCCCCGCCCTCGTGCTCGCGTGCCCCGCGGGCGTCACGCACCTCGCGTCGGCACCCACGGCCGCCAGCGACGCCGCACGCACGCTGCTCGAGAGCCCCGTCGTCGGCACGGCGGCGTTCAACGCCCGCGTCACCCGCGCCAGCCTGCGCCACGCCCTGACGCGGGCCTACGCCGACCCGTCGCGCGTCACGCCCGCGCTGCTCGATGCGCACCACGCCACCGCGCACCAGCCGGGCGCGCGCTTCGCGCCGGCGGCCTTCGTCGGCGGCGCGCTCAACCTCAACGTCCGCGACGCGCTGCGGCGGCTGGAGCAGCCCGTGCTGCTGACGTGGGGGCGCCGCGCCCGCGACCTCCCACCCACGGAGCGGGACGCCTACCGCACGCTGCTGCCGGATGCCGAGGTCGCGACGTTCGCGTCCGGCAGCCTCCCGCACGACGAGTGCGCGGACGAATGGGTGGCCGTAGTGCGCGACTTCCTGATGCGCGCTGGGGCAGTCGGAGGGGCGCACCAGGTGCGCTGAGCGTTCGGAAACGCCGCTCCGGTACGATCCGCTCTGGACGGGCACGCGCACCGGACCGCACAATAGCGCGGCCCCGCGATCGGGCCTCCCCGTTGGCCGTCCCCGCCGCCGCGCCACATGCCCCAGCGCCCTACCGCACGCCCGCGCCCCGTCCGGCGCGCGCTGCTCCTGCTGGCGTTCCTCGCGCCCCCCGCCGCGGCCCAGGGCGTCGGCGACGGTGTCCTCCTCCCCGCCCGCACGCTGGCCGCCGCCGTCGAGTACGACCTCGAGCGGTGGGACGAGTACTGGGAAGGCACCCTCCTCCGCCGCAACGAGAACATCGGCACGCTGACGACGCGCCGCGCGAGGCTGTGGACCGGCTACGGCCTCACCGACCGCGTCACCCTCGTCGCGTCGCTGCCGTACGTGCGCACCGACGCCAGCGACGGCGTGCTGCGCGGCATGTCGGGCTTCCAGGACCTCAACGTCGCCGTCAAGCTGCGCGTGCTGCAGGCGGGGCTCGGCGGACGCGCGACGCTGCGCGGGCTGGTCGTCGCCGGCGCCGGCGCGCCCACTACCGACTACACGCCCGACTTCCTCCCGATGTCGATCGGCCTCGGGAGCCGCACCGCGCAGGCGCGCGGCACGCTGCGCGTCGAGGGCCGCAACGGCTGGTTCGCCGACGGCTCGGCCGGGCACACCTGGCGGTCGACCGTGCACCTCGACCGCCCCGCCTACTACACCGACGGGCAGCTGGTGCTGAGCGACGAGGTCGCGATGCCCGACGTGTTCGACTACGTCGTGAGCGCGGGCTGGCGCGGCCGCGGCCTCGCCGTCCCCGTGTCGCTCGTCGGCCAGCGCACGCTCGGCGGCGGCGACATCCGGCGCCAGGACATGCCCTTCGTCTCCAACCGCATGGACTTCACGCGCGTCGCCGCGCGCGTCGCGTACGCGCTCCCCGTGTTCTCCGCGCTCTCCGTCTCCGGCGGCGCGGCGCGCACCGTGGCCGGCCGCAACGTCGGCCGCGCGACCACCCTCACCGGCGGGGTGGCCTATGCGCGCCGCTTCTGAGCGTGCGCGGCGCTGGGTCGGGCTGGCCGCGCTCGCGCTGCTCTCCTGCGACCGCCACGTCGAGCCGACCGAGGTCCTTCCCCCGCTGCAGGCCCCGAGCGTCGACGCCGCCGCCGGCGCGTGGCGCATGTTCGTGCTCGACGCGCCCGACCAGGTCGCGGTCGCCGCGCCCGCCGCGGCCACCAGCGACGCGTTCCGCGCCGAAGTGGCCGCGGTCAAGGCCGCGCAGGCGGCGATGACCGACGCGCAGCGCGCCAACGTCGCGCACTGGAGCGGCGGCGGCGTGCTGCGGTGGAACCAGGTGATGCGCGAGCTGGTCGCGCGCTACAACCTGCCGCCTGTCCCGCGCCCCGACGGCAGCTACCCCGTCCCCGACGCCGAGAACCCGTTCGCCGACCCGCAGTTCCCGTTCGCCAACCCGCCGTACGCGGCGCGCGCGTACGCCTACGTCAGCGTGGCGCAGTACGAGGCGCTGAAGGCGGCGTGGCACTGGAAGTTCCGCTACGGTCGACCGTCGCCCGCGAAGGTCGACGCGGGCGTGACGACGCTCGTGCCGCCGGGCGACCTGCCGGCCTACCCGTCGGAGGACGCGGTGCTCGCGGGCGTGACCGCGGAGGTGCTGAAGCTCCTCTTCCCCGGATCGGTGGAGGAGATCACGCGGCACGCCGCGACGCAGCGCGAGGCGGCGCTCCTCTCCGGCCGCGCGACGGCGAGCGACGTCACCGCGGGGCTCGCCCTCGGCCGCTCGGTGGCGGCGCTGGTGATCGCGCGCGCGCGCGCCGACGGCATGGGCACCGCGGGCGGCACGCCGGCGCTGTGGCAGGGGATGGCCAGCGCGGCGGTCGCGCGCGGCGAGGTGGCGTGGGTCAGCCAGGAGTCGCCGGCGCGCCCGCCGATGCTGCCGAACTTCGGCAACACGCGGGCGTGGACGTTCACCGCCGCGGAGCTCGCGGCCACCTCGCCCGGGCCGCCGCCGTCGACGTCGTCGGAGCGGATGCGCGAGGACCTCGCGGAGGTGAAGCGCGTGGCCGCGCACCTGACGCGCGAGCAGCAGGCGATCGCGATGAAGTGGAACGACGGCGCCGGCACGTACACGCCGCCCGGGCACTGGAACGACATCGCGGCCGAGCACGTGCGCGACGCGCGGCTGAGCGAGGTGCGGGCGGCGCGCGTGTTCGCGCTGCTGAACATGGCGATGCACGACGCCGCGGTCGGCTGCTGGAGCGTGAAGTTCCAGTACTACAACCCGCGCCCCTCGCAGCTCGACCCGACCATCAAGACGATGATCGGGCTGCCGAACTTCCCGGCCTACCCGTCGGGCCACTCGACCTTCTCGGCGGCGGCGGCGGCGGTGCTGGGCCACTTCTTCCCGGCGTCGGCGACCGAGTTGGCGGCGATGGCCGACGAGGCCGGGATCTCGCGCCTCTACGGCGCGATCCACTACCGCAGCGACGTCGAGGGCGGGAAGCTGCACGGCCGCCGCATCGGCGACCACGTGGTCACGCTGGCGCGCGCGGACGGGGGCGGCTGAGCGCCGCCGTCGCTCAGCGCAGCTCCGGCCGCCCGAGCGCCGCGCGCACCGCCTCGCGCATCGCGAGCAGCGCCTCCTCGCGCGCCGCGGGCGAGTCGTCGCGCACGTGCAGCTCGATCCCGTCCGCGACGGCGACGCGCCGCCAGGTGGCCGGCCCGTCGTCCTCGCGCGGCTGGATGCCCGCGCCGTTGGTCACCAGCGCCGGCGCCAGCGACGTCGCCACGCGGCGCTCCAGCGCGTCGCCCGTGACCTCGCGCATCTCCTTCTTGATCGCCTCCAGCGTCTGCCCCTCGCGCTGGCGGATCTTGATCGCGAGCAGCTGCAGCAGGTGGCGATAGTTGTACGTCGCGGAGGTGCCCGTGCCCTCGGGACGATCCAGCAGCCCCGACGCGACGTAGAACCGCACCGCGCGCGCGCTCGGCGCCGCGCGCGCGGAGGCGTTGGTGGGACGGATGCCGGCCGCGTCGGCGAGCGCCGTCGCGTGCGCGGCGAGCCCGCGGGCGTTGAACGGCGCGTGGCGCGCGTGGAGTCGGAGCAGCTGGACGGGAGACTCGGCCATGCGCGTACGATAGCGGCGCGCTCCGGCGGCAACCAGAGCACGACCGCGCGAGCGTCCGCGCGGTGGCGCGCCCGTGGCGCCCGGCTGCGGGACCTGCGCGCGGCCCGCGCCCTGCACCGCGCGTCGGGCCCCGAACCCAGGAGACCCGATGAAGGATGGCGCACAGGCGCTGACGGACCGCGTGGCGCTCGTGACCGGTGCCGGCTCCGGCATCGGCGCCGCGGCGGCCGAGCGACTCGCGGCGGCGGGCGCGCGCGTCGCGCTGGTGGGACGCACGGCGTCCGAGCTCGAGGCCGTCGCCAGGCGCATCGGCGACGCCGGCGGCACCGCGCGCGTGGAGGTCGCCGACGTCGCCGACGCGGCCGCGATGCAGCGCGCCACCGACGCCACGGCGGGCGAGTGGGGGCGGCTCGACGTCGTCTTCGCGAACGCGGGCGTGAACGGCGTCTGGGCGCCCATCGAGGAGCTGGCGCCCGAGGAGTTCGAGTCGACGCTGCGCACCAACCTCCTCGGCACCTTCCTCACCATCAAGTACGCGACGCCGCACCTCAAGCGGCAGGGCGGCAGCGTGATCGTGTGCGCGAGCATCAACGGCACGCGCGTCTTCAGCAACACCGGCGCGACGGCCTACTCGGCCTCCAAGGCGGCGCAGGTGGCGATGACGAAGATGCTGGCGCTGGAGCTGGCCAAGCATCGCGTGCGCGTGAACGTCGTCTGCCCCGGCGCGATCGAGACGAACATCGACGAGAACACCGAGAAGCGCGACGTCGAGCGCGAGGAGGAGCCCGTCGAGTTCCCCGAGGGCGAGATCCCGCTCACCGACGGCAAGCCCGGACGCGCCGGGCAGGTCGCGGACCTGGTGCTGTTCCTGGCGTCGGATGCCTCCAGCCATGTCACCGGGACGGAAGTCTGGATCGATGGCGGGCAGAGTCTGTTGATCGGGTGAGGCGGAGGACGGAACGGCGGAAACCGATACCGCGGAAGACGATGAAGCGTGAAACGGAAAGGCGGACCCTTCGAGCTTGGAGCTTCAAGCCGAGAGTCCGCCCCATCGTATCGCGCCGTTCCGTCCTCCGCCGTTCCGTTCTCCGCCGTTCCGTCCTCCGCCTTAAAGGACTCGCTGGAGGGTGGCGGCACCGCCATCGCGCGCCTTGATCCACCACGGCCGCTTCGCCATCTCCGCCACGGTCATCTCGCGCGAGTGCCGCAGGTCCTCGAGGAACATGCGGTCCATGCCCGCCACGACGGCCGAGTCGTGCACCAGCAGCGTCGTCTCGTCGTTGAAGGCGAGCGAGCGGTTGTCGAAGTTCATCGACCCCACGCTCCCCCACACGCCGTCGACGCTCATCGTCTTGGCGTGCATGTTCGCCGGCTGGTACTCGTACACCTTCACGCCCGCGCGCAGCAGCTCCTCGTAGCGGAAGCGGCCCGCGAAGCGCGTCGTCTGCACGTCGGTGCGGGGGCCCGTCGTCATGATGCGCACGTCCACGCCGCGCTTCGCGGCCGCCGCCAGCAGCCGGCGGAAGTCGTCGTCCGGGACGAAGTACGCGTTCGTGATGTAGAGCGTGCGCCGCGCGCCCGCGATCGTCAGCGCGAGGAAGCGCTCCGCCTGCGTACTCCCCGTCGACGGCACCGCGTGCAGCAGGCCCGCGCGCACCGTGCCCTCCGCGACCGCGCGCGCGACGACCGGCGCATCCGCCGGCGGCGGCCGCTCCGCCGACGCCGCCCGGCCCGGCCCCGAGCGCAGCACCGGACGCTGCACGCCCACCGGGCTCACCGAGTCGCCGTCCGCCACCGGCTTGAACGACACCGGCGGGAAGAACGCGTCGCCCGTCAGCAGCTCGCCCGTCGCCTCCGCCCACGTCGACCCGAACGCCGCCTGCAGCTGCGCCACCGCCGGCCCCTCGAAGCGGACGTTCGTCTCGCGCCACTCGTCCGGCTTGCGCCCCGCGCCCAGCCAGTAGTCCGCGAGCCCGAAGCCGCCCGTGTAGCCCACGCGCCCGTCCACCACCACCACGCGCGCGTGCGAGCGCTCGGCCGCCTTGTGCAGCGTGTACCAGCGCAGCTGCCGCAGCCACGCGATCTCGACGCCCGCCGCCTTCAGCTTCTCGACCCACTTCTCGGCCAGCGTCTGCGCGCCGAAGCCGTCCAGCAGCAGCAGCACGCGCGCCTTCTTCCGCGCGCACTCGGTCAGCACCTGCGCCATCGTGTCGGCGATCGCGCCCGGCTGCGCGAAGTACATCTGCACCGTCACGGCGCGCTGGCAGGTGCGCAGGTCGCGCCACAGCAGCGGGTACGTCCCGTCGCCGTTCTCCAGCACCTGCACGCGATTGCCCGGGTGGAGCGACGTGCCCGCGTACAGCTCGACGGTGCGCACGAACAGCGTGTCCGCGGGCGCCGGCGGCCCCGCCGGGTCGCCGCGCGCGATCACGTACTCCACCGGCGTGCCGCGCGTGACCGACAGGACGCCGATCAGCGCCAGCAGGGCCAGCGCCAGCAAGAGCCCCCAGAGGGCCAGTCGTCCCGCCACGCGTTTGAACACGCGACCGCGTAGAGCAGGGCTCGTTCCACACGGCCGGGCCCCACGCCCATGGCGTCCGGGCCGCCACCTCCCCAGTTTGGCAGCCGGAGCCCTCACCGCCTCACCCGTCGTCGCCGAGCGCTGCGCCCGCACCGCCGCCTCCTGCCTGCCCCTTCGCCGTCGCCCGACGGATCGCCGGGCACCGCGCGCGTCGCGCTGCCCGCGCCGGTGCGCTCGGGGCGTCCGTCCGCGCGCGCGACGCGCCAGGTGGGCCCGCCCGACGTCGCGCCCACCGCCGGCACCGTCGCGCGCCTGCCCCTGCTCGCGCTCGCGGCGGCCGCGGTGGTGCTGCACGTCGTCGTCAACCGCGTCAGCGTCTACGGGCTGCACCGCGACGAGCTGCTCTATCTCGCGATGGGCCGCCATCTCCGCTTCTGGGGGATGGACTTCCCGCCGGGCATCGCCGTCCTCGCCGAGACGACGCGCGCGCTGCTCGGCGACACCGACGGCGCGCTGCGCGCGGGGCCCGCGCTCGCCCACGCGGCGCTCGTGCTGCTGGCCGGGCTGCTCGCGTCCGCGCTGCGTGGCGGCCGCGGCGCGCAGCTGCTGGCCGCCGTCGCGGTGCTGGCGTCGCCGCTCTTCCTGCGCGCGGGCCATCTGTTCCAGCCGCTCGTCTTCGACCAGCTGTGGTGGACGCTCGCGCTGCTGGCGCTCGTGCACATCGGGCGCGCGGCCAGCGAGGGCGTGGACCCCGCCCGCCCGTCGAGCGACGCATCGTGGACGACGCCCGGGGGACGGCGGCGGCGCCTGGCGTGGAGCGCGCGCTCCGGCCAGTGGCTCTCGCACGCCACCGCCAGCCCGTGGATGCTGCTCGGCCTCGCGGGCGGCCTCGGGCTGCTGACGAAGTTCAGCATCCTCTTCCTCGGCGCGGCGGTGGCGGCGGCGCTCGTCGTCGGGCCGCTGCGCCGGTCGCTGCTCACGGTGCGGCCGTGGCTCGCGCTCGCGGTCGCGCTGCTCGTGGGCGCGCCGAGCATCGTCGGACAGCTGCGACTGGGCTGGCCCGTGCTGGGGCAGATGCGCGAGCTGCGTGGCACGCAGCTGGTGCACGTCGGCGCGCTGGACTTCCTGGGCGGCCAGCTGCTGCTCGGCCCCGCGGTGCTGCTCGCGGTGCTCGGCGTGTGGACGCTGCTCGCGGCGCGGTGGACGCGCGGCGCGCGCACGGCGGGGCTGGCCTGCGCGTTCGCGTTCGCGCTGCTGCTCGCGCTGCGCGGCAAGGCGTACTACGTCGCCCCGGTCTACCCGCTGCTGTTCGCGGCCGGCGCGGTGGCGCTGGAGCAGGGCACGCGCGGCTGGCGTCTGCGCCGCAGCGGCGCCGCGCCGCGCCTCCGGATCGCCGGCGCGCTGATCGTCGCGTACGGGCTCGTGACGCTGCCGGTCGCGCTGCCGATGCTGCCGCCCGCCGCGACCGCGCGCTGGGCCGCCACGCTCGGCGTCGACGCCGCCACGCGCACCAACACCGGCCAGTCGCTCGCGCTGCCGCAGGACTTCGCGGACATGCTCGGCTGGCCCGAGCTCGCGGCGACGGTGGCCGAGGCGTACGCCGCGCTTCCGGACAGCGCGCGCGCCGACGTCGCGGTGCTGGCGGGGAACTACGGGCAGGCGGGCGCGCTCGAATTCTACGGCCCGCGCGTCGGCCTGCCGCCGGTCGTCAGCCCGGCGGGCTCGTACTGGTTCTTCGGCCCGGGCGACCGCGTCGCCGACCCGGTGCTCACCGTCGGCGTCCCCGAGGCCGCGCTGCGCGGCCGCTGCACGCGCGTCGTCCCGCTGGGCGTCGTGCGCCACGCCGACACGAGATGGCTGGTGCCGGAGGAACGTGACGTGCCGCTGTTCCTGTGCGAGGGGCCGAATCCGTCGCTGCGCGCCAGCTGGCGCACACTCAAGAGCGAGTGACGATACGGCGGAGAACGGTGAAGCGGAGGACGATGGAGCGTGAAACGATAGGGCGGACCTTCGCTTCAGGCTTCGAGCTTGACGCATCCGCGTTATCGTCTCACGCTCCATCGTCCTCCGCCGTTCCGTCCTCCGCCCCATCGGCATCGTGGTAGTCCTCATCACAGGCGTCGGCCGCGAAGGCCAAGTGGGTGAATCGGTAGCGCGCGCGTTCGCGGCGCATGGCGCTCGTCTCGCCCTCGTCGACCGCACCGCCGCGCAGGCCGAGCGGCAGGCGGCCGCGCTGCGTGCGGAGGGGCACGAGGCGCACGGCTTCGGCTGCGACCTGGCGGACGTCGAGCAGGTGGACGCGATGATCGCGCAGGTGCACGCGATCGTCGGCGACGTCGACGCGCTGGTGTGCGCGGCGGGCGGCTTCGCGCCCACCGGCCCGCTCGACGAGACCGCGGTCGAGGACATCGAGCGCCAGCTCGGCATCAACCTGAAGACCGCGGTGCTGGCGACGCGCGCCGCGCTGCCGATGCTGCGGCGCACGCGCGGGAGCATCGTCTACTTCGGCTCCGCGGCCGTGCTGCCCGGCGCGACCGGCGGCGGCATGCTCGCCTACGCGATGGCCAAGAGCGGCGTGCTGGCGCTGATGCGCGCCGTGGCCGAGGACGAGCGGGCGCACGGCGTGCGCGCCAACGCCGTCGCGCCCACCAGCATCCGCACCGCCGCCAACGTCGCGGCGATGGGCGACCGCGCGGACTACGTGTCGCGCGAGGAGGTGGCCGCGTCGGTGCTCTGGCTCTGCTCCGACGCGGCCCGCGCGGTCACCGGCCAGGTGCTGCGGCTCGGCTGATCGTCAGGCCTCGCGCAGCGCCTCGGTGGGCGCGACGCCGGCGGCGCGGCGCGCGGGAAGCCAGCTCGCCAGCACCACCGCGCCGCCCAGCAGCGCGACGATGGCCGCGAACGTCGCCGGGTCCGACGGCGCGACGTCGAACAGCAGCGAGCGCAGCACGCGCGTCGCCGCCAGCGCGGCCACCAGCCCGATCGCCGCGCCCGCGACCGCGATCGCGACCCCGCCGCGCACCACCAGCCGCACGACGTCGCGGCGCGTCGCGCCGAGCGCCACGCGCACGCCGATCTCGCGCGTGCGCTGCGCGACCGCGAACGACACCACGCCGTAGACGCCGAGCGTCGCCAGCACGAGCGCGACCGCGGCGAACAGCGCCAGCAGCGTCGCGCCGAAGCGCTGGAACGCCATCATCGCCCCGACGCGGTCCTCCATCGTGCGCACGTCGAACGCGGGCGAGCCGGGCGCCGCGTCCAGCAGCGCGCGCCGCACCGCGCCCACCTGCGCCAGCGGATCGCCCGCGGTGCGCACGAACAGCATCGCGCGGCCGTTCGGCGACTGCGCGTACGGCAGGTAGACGTCGGGGCGCGGCAGCGAGTCGAGCGTGCCGTAGCGCACGTCGCCCACGACGCCGACGACCGTCGCGGTGTCGTTCCAGAAGCCGCCCTGCCCCACGCTCACCGGCTTGCCGATCGGGTCCTCGCCGGGCCAGAACGTCTGCGCGGTGCGCGCGCTCACCAGCACGACCTTGCGCGCGCCGCGGCGGTCCGCGGCCGTGAACGCGCGTCCGCGCTGCAGCGGCACGCCCATCACCCGCGGCCACTCGGGCGTGATCCAGTGCACGCCGACGTCCGGGCCCTCCTCGCCGTCGCGCGGCGCGGGGCGGTCGCGGCGCACGAGCGCCGTGCCGTTGCAGCCGCCGTTGAGCGGCGGGCAGTCCTGCAGCGTCACGCCCGTCACGCCGGGCAGCGCGCCCACGCGCGCCAGCACGCGGTCGAACACCGCCGGGAACGAGTCGCGCTCGGTCACCGCGCGCGGATCGAAGCGCAGCGTCAGCATGCGCTCCGGACGCATGCCCGGATCGACGTCCAGCAGCTTGCCGAGGCTGCGCAGCATCAGCCCCGATCCCGCCAGCAGCACGAGCGCCAGCGCGACCTCCGCGACGGCGAACACGGTGCGCGTCGCGGCGCGCTGCCCCGGGCGCCCGCCGCCAGGCGCGCCGTCCTTGAGCGCGCCGGTGAGCGACGGCCGCGTCGCCTGCAGCGCGGGCACGAGCCCGAACAGCACGCCCGTGCCGAGCGCCAGCGCCGCCGCGAAGGCGAGCGCGCTGCGATCGAGGCGGATGCCCGCGAAGCTCACCATCCGCAGATCGGAGTAGCTGGCGAGGCGCAGCGACTGCGCCGGATCGATGGCCGCCAGCGCGTGCACCCCCCACCACGCCACCAGCACGCCCGCCGCGCCGCCGAGGAGCGCGAGCAGCACGCTCTCGGTGAGGAGCTGGCGCACGAGGCGCCCGCGCCCCGCGCCGATCGCCAGGCGCACCGCGATCTCGCGGCGGCGCCCCGCCGCGCGCACGAGCAGCAGGTTGGCGACGTTCGCGCACGTGATCAGCAGCACGAGCCCCACCGCGCCCGAGAGCACGAACAGCGCGCGGCGCAGCGTCGGGTCCACGCGCGTGGCGTCGAGGGGGCGGGCGGCGGCGCCGTCGTGCCACGCGCCGCCGCCGCCGGGATCGGGGTACGCCGCGTCCACGCGCGCGCCCAGCGTCTCCACCGCGGCCGCGGCCTCCGCCTCCGACACGCCCGGGCGCCGCCGCGCGACCAGCGTGTAGCCGTGGCTCCACGGCTCCTCGATCTCGGCCGACGACTGGCTGAGGATCGGCACCAGCACGTCGGCCTCGCCGCTGAGGCCACGGAAGCCGGCGGGCAGGACGCCGACGACGGTGTACGGCTGGCCCGCGACCGTGAGCGCGCGTCCTATCGCGGCGGGATCCGCGTCGAAGCGCGTGCGCCAGAGCGTCTCGGAGATGAGCGCGACGCGCGGACCGTCCGCGGCGCGGTCCTCCTCGGGCGCGAGGTTGCGGCCGACGAGCGGCACGATGCCGAGCGTCGGCAGGTAGCGCGAGTCCACGAGCTCACCGCGCACGCGCTCCGGCTCCCCGGCGCCGACGCGGATCGTGTACGGCATCCCCTGGTAGAGCGTGAGGTCGCGGAACACCGTCTGCGCGTCGCGCAGCACGCGGAACTTGGGGTAGGACCAGGGCGCGTCGTCGCGGGCGGGGCGGTCGCCGCGCGCGGGCCGCGTGAGGCTCACCTGCATCAGCTCGTGCGGCGCCGCGAACGGGAGCTGGCGCAGCAGCAGCGCGTCGACCGCGCTGTAGATCGCGACGTTGGCGCCGAGGCCGATCGCCAGCGTGAGCACGGCGACGAGCGTGAAGCCCGGGCGCGCGCGCAGCGTGCGGACCGCGAAGCGCACGTCCTGCCGCAGCGCGTCGACGGCGCTGATGCCGCTCGCGTCGACCAGGCGCTCGCGCACGCGCCTTGGGTCGCCCAGGCGGCGCAGCGCCGCGCGCCGCGCGTCGTCGGGGGTCGCGCCGGCGTGGCGCTGCTGCATCTCCTCGAGGGCCAGGTGGAAGCCCAGCTCCTCGTCCATCTCGCGGCGCCATCCCTGCCGGTCGAACAGCGCGCGGCGGAGGACGCCCAGCCGGTAGCGCATCGCATCGACGACGGACATCGGGGCCTCCCGGTCAGGTGCGCTGGAGGACGCGGGCGATCGCGAGCGACACGCGGTCGAAGCTCGCGAGCTGCTCGCCGAGCTGGCGGCGGCCGGAGGCGGTGATCGTGTAGTAGCGCGCCCGCCGCCCGGTCGGCGACTCGCCCCACTCGGACGTCACCCACCCCTTCTTCTGGAGGCGCTCCAGTGCGGGGTAGAGCGACCCCTGCTCGATGGTGAGCACGTCCTCGGAGAGGCGCTCGATGTGCTGCGCGATCGCGTAGCCATGCATCGGCTGCAGCGTCAGCGTCTGGAGGACGAGCATGTCGAGCGTGCCCTTGAGCAGCTCGTCCTTCCGCGCGTCCGGGGAATCCGATCGGGGCACCGCGGCCTCACATGCAGGAGTTCTAGGTGTCGAACCTCTGGGTGTCTATGTAGGACTTCTACCCATGTCCGTCAAGAGCCGGCTGCGGGCTGCCTGGCCCTCGCCCCTCTCGCCAGAACCTTTGACCGTTGGAGAGGACGCGGATGCTCCGGATGCGGCGGATGCTCCGGATCGCGCCGTGTGGCGGCGACGTCCCGTGCGCGACACGGAGCGATCCGCATGATCCGTTCAGATCCGGAGCATCCGCATCCCTCCCAACGGGCAACAGGGGTCCCGCACGCCGAGGCGTCCCGAGGCCGTCCACGCAGCACGAAGCACGCAGCACGCAGCACGGAGCCACCACGGCGACGGCTACACAGCTTAGGTTGGCAGTCATGCTCGCCCGCCGTCCGTCCACGCGTCTCGTGACGCTCGACCGTGCGCTCGAGCGGCTGCCGCTGTTCCGGCTCAGCGACTCGGCCGCCGACGACGGGGCGCTGCAGTGGGTGCCCGCGCCGGCGCAGCGCTGGCGGGTGCTGCCGGCCCCGGGCGACCGGCTGCCCGGGACGTTCGACCAGGACGTCTGGGTCGGCCTCATGCACCGGTGGGCCGAGTCGGGGCGGCCGGACGACGGGGCGATCACGTTCCGGCTGCACGCCTTCCTGCGGTCGCTCGGGCGGAAGGCGGACGGGCGCACCTACGAGCAGCTGCGCGCCTCGCTGGCCCGGCTGGAGCGGACGACGCTGGAATCGACGGCCGCCTACCACGCCGCCGCGCCCGCTGCGCCGGCCGTGCCCGTGGACGTGCGCTTCACCCTGCTCGCCTCGGTCGTGATCGAGCGGCGGCGGCAGGAGGACCACGACCAGCTCGCCCTCTTCCCGGCCTTCACGGCGAACGAGCCGGGCGACGCGCGCGTGGTGCTCTCCCCCACCGTGCGGCAGAACCTGGCCGCCGGCTTCGTGGCCGAGCTGTCGTGGCTGCGCTACCAGCAGCTCGGGTCGCCCGTCGCGCGGCGGCTCTACCGGCTGCTGGCCGCGCTCGGCCCCGATCTCCCGGAGCGGCGGGGGCGGTGGCCGCTGGAGCAGTGGGCGGAGCAGCTGCCGCTGGCCCAGCGCTACCCGTCGCACCTCCAGCGCGTGCTCCAGCCGGCCCACGAGATGCTCATCGCCGCCGGCGCCGTGCGCGCGGCCGCAGTGGTGCAGGAGGGGCGCGACCGCTGGGTCGAGTACGCGTGGTGACACGCCCGGTGACACGCCCGGTGACACGCCTGGTGACGCCGCGCACGCGCTGAACGCGGCGCGAACGCCCGCCCCCTCCCGCCGGCCGCGCGCGCCCCCCATCGTCCCCCTTTCGCGATCGTCCCCATGGCCCTACCCCTGGAGCGCACGCTCAAGCGCGAGGTCGTCATCGACGGCACGCCGTACACCGTCACCGTCTCGCCGCTGGGCGTGAAGCTG
Source organism: Roseisolibacter agri (assembly GCF_030159095.1). NCBI lineage: Bacteria > Pseudomonadati > Gemmatimonadota > Gemmatimonadia > Gemmatimonadales > Gemmatimonadaceae > Roseisolibacter > Roseisolibacter agri. Next base: position 30,896 of record NZ_BRXS01000009.1, on the reverse strand, counting down.
GTCCGGAAGGGCTTCCGGAAGGGGCGGGCGGTGAGCTGGCGCGCCCTGCTCGCGCAGGCCGAGCCGACCGCCGAGCCCGAGGAGTCCGACGAGGAGGCTCCCCCGGCGGGGGGGTGACGGGCACGCATCGCGCATCGTCGTCCGCGGAACCCCGCCGGTCCGGGACGGTATTCCTCACGTCATCGCCAAGTCTCTCCAGCCCGAGCGCGCGCCCATGCGTCGTCCGACTCGTACCGCCGTCCTCGCCACCGTCGCCACGGCTCCGTTCCTGGCCGGCGGGTGGATCATCCAGTCGCGCGCGCAGCGCGACGGCGCGCAGCTCCTCGAGCAGGTGATGGGGCTCGTCTCCCAGCGCTTCGTCGACACGGTCGACGCGCCCGCGCTCTTCGAGAAGGCCGCCCGCGGCCTCGTGAAGGAGCTCAACGACCCGTACACCGAGCTCTTCACGCCCAAGCAGATCGCCGACTTCTCGCGCCAGACCAACGGGCGCTACGGCGGCATCGGCATGGAGATCACGGAGCAGAACAACTACGTGACGGTCGCGCGCGTCTTCCCCAACACGCCGGCGGAGAACGCGGGCATCCAGGAGGGCGACCGCATCGTCCAGATCGACACGCAGTCGACGCTGCGCTGGAAGACCACGCAGGTCTCCAACGTGCTGCTCGGCACGCCGGGCACGAAGGTGAAGGTGACCTTCGCGCGGCCGGGCGTCGCGGCGCCGATCACGCACAACTTCACGCGCGCCGAGGTGCACATCCCGGCCGTCGCGTACTCGATGACGTTCGACGGCAACGTCGGCTACATCCCGGTGACGCGCTTCTCCGAGGCGACGGCGCAGGAGATCGGCGACGCCGTGCGGAAGCTGCAGGCGCAGGGCGCCAAGGGCGTCGTGCTCGACCTGCGCGACAACCCGGGCGGCATCCTCGAGCAGGCCATCTCGACGAGCAACCTGTTCCTGCGCCGCGGCCAGGAGGTCGCCAGCGTGCGCGGGCGCCAGGGCGACGCGCAGACCTACGTCGCGACCGCGCAGCCGCTCGCCCCGACGCTCCCGCTGGTCGTCCTCGTGAACGGCTACTCCGCCTCAGCCTCCGAGATCGTGGCCGGCGCGCTGCAGGACCACGACCGCGCGGTGGTCGTCGGCACGACGAGCTACGGCAAGGGCCTCGTGCAGACGCTCTTCCCGCTCGACGGCGGCTACGCGCTCAAGATGACGACCGCCAAGTGGTTCACGCCGAGCGGCCGCTCGATCCAGAAGGAGCGCAAGCTGATCGACGGGCAGTACGTCGAGGTGCACCCGGACTCGCTGGAGAGCGACTCGGTGCGCAAGGCGCGCCCGAAGTACCGCAGCGACGCGGGCCGCGTGGTCTACGGCGGCGGCGCGGTGACGCCCGACGTCATCGTGAAGCCCGACACCATGAGCACCGCCGAGCAGACGCTGGCGCGCGCGCTGGCGCCGAAGTTCCCGGAGATCTACACGGCGCTCTCCGAGATGGCGTTCGAGCAGAAGGGCAAGCTGCGTCCGGACTTCACGGTGCAGCCGCAGTGGCGCGACGACCTCTTCTCGCGCATCACGAAGGCGGGCGTGAAGGTCGAGAAGGCGCAGTGGGACGCGGGCAGCGCCTGGGTGGACCGCCAGATCGAGCAGCGCATGGCGCGCGTCGCGTTCGGCGACTCGACGGCCAAGCGCCACGACCTGAACGACGACGTGCAGCTCCGCCGCGCGATCGACATGGTGAAGAAGGCGCAGGCGCAGCGCGACCTGTTCGCGATGGTGCCGGCGCCGGCGCAGGGCGTGCTGCCGAACGACCGCCCGACGGCGCAGGGCACGGCGGCGGCCAAGCCGTAACCGGGCACTCCCGCACACGCACGAACGACGAGGGCCCCGCGGCATCGTGCCGCGGGGCCCTCCGTCGTTCCAGGCTCTGCTGGCCTGGTCTCGGTACGCCTCGGCGCGCCGGACCCGAACGACAACGGCGGCAAGGATTGAAATCTGAGAAGATCGGATAACCGTCGATGCTCCGTGTGGCGGCGAGGAACGTCGCCCGACGCGGAGCCATCCGTCGTTATCAGATCTTCTCAGACTTTCATCCTTGCAAATGCAGTTCGCAGTTCGGGTCCGGCGCGCCCGTCAGGACCCCGACACCTGCACGCACCCGCGCGGCGGCGGCGTGCGCTGGTTGCACTCGTCGATCGGGATCGGCACGATCGGGAAGACGCGGTGCGACGGCAGCGTCTTCGCGAGCGTGGCCAGCCGTCCGTAGCGGCGCGCGTCCACCCAGCGGTGGCCGTACTCGAAGAACAGCGAGTAGCGGCGGTCGTAGAGGATCTCGTCCACCAGGTCGCCGGCGAACGTCGCGGCCAGCGGCGCCAGCCCGCCGGACACGGTGCGTACGAGGTTCAGGTCCGCGATCGCGCCCGCCCGGTCGCCCGTCCCCAGGCGCGCCTCCGCGCGCAGCAGGATCAGCTCCTCGTTCTTGATGATCGGCACCGGCGCGACGTTGCTGGCGTACGCGGTGATGCGGACGTTCGACGTCACGCCCTGCGTGCTCAGCGAGACCGGGCCCACCACCGCCTTGGACGATGCGCGCCGGTCCGGTGTGCCGTCGGGCTGCAGCCGCGCCTCGGTGAGGAACGACGGCACCGCCGTGAGCGCGCGCGGCGCGGGATCGAACAGCGGGTTCACCGCGTCGCCCGACGTGGTCGAGAACGAGTGGTACACGCCGGCCGCGAGCGTCGCGGGCGTCGGCGACGCCGTGTTCAGGAACGACTCGCCGAGTGCCGCGAGCGCGTCCGCCCAGCGCTGGCGGTAGACTTCCAGCCGCCCCTTGAGCGCGCGGTTGAAGCGCACGAAGGTGGCGGGCGTGTTGAAGCCCGCGAAGCCCGCGGGCAGCGCGAACGGGAACGCCGTCCCGCCCGCGGCCAGGTGCGTGCGCGCCTCGTCCAGCAGCTGCGCGGCGCGCGCATAGCCCTCGTCGCGCGTCACGAACGGGCCGAGCTCCCGCGCGCTCGGATCGACGTCGAGCACGATGCCGAAGGTGTCGCGGATGCGCAGCTGGTCCATGTAGGCCAGCGCCATGAAGGTCTTGGTGAAGCCGCGCACCGCCTCCTTCTGCGCCGCCGTGTAGTCGGCGGCCTTCTCGACCGCGTCGAGGACGGTGAACGCCGTCAGCAGCTGGCGGTACGTGGCGGTCCACCCCATGTCGGTGCCGAAGCCGCCCGGCTCCAGCGGCCCCACGAGGAAGCCGAGCACGTTGCGCGGCTCGGCGCCGTCGAGGTTGTAGACCTCGCGTCCGAGCACGCCGAGCGTGGTGGCGTACGCGCCGACGGTGGCGCGCGCGCCCACCAGGAGGCCGAGCGCGGTCGTGTTGACCGTCGCCGCGTTGGGGTTGCTGGTGAGCTGGTCGACGTTCGGCGAGTTGTAGTTCGGGACGGTCACCTCGCGGCACGCGCCCGCGCCGCCCGCGACCAGGCAGGCGGCGGCGACGAGACCGCACAGGAGGGCGCGCATCGTCAGAACTCCACGTTGAGGTTGAGCCAGTACTGCCGGCTCGCCGGATACGCCGCCAGCTCGCGGTTGCGCTGGATGGAGGACGGCACGTTGGCCGCGCCGAAGTTCTCCGCCTCCGGATCGCCGCCGCGGAAGTCGGTCCACCAGTACAGGTTCCGGCCGCTCAGCTGGAGGCGCGCGGACTGCGCGCGCGACCAGAGGCGCTGCGTGAGCGCGCGCGGCAGGTCGTAGCCCAGCGTGACCTCGCGCAGCTTGGTGTACGACGCGTCCTGGTAGTAGATGCGCGTGACCTGCAGGTACGTCGTGCGGCGCACCTCGCCCAGCTTCTGGCCGGTCGCCGTGGTCGCGTCGTAGTCGCGCGAGTTCTGCCCGAGGTCGTAGTGGCGCCAGGTGCCGTTGGCGAGCATGCCGCCCTGCTGCCGGTCGAGCAGCGCGTACGCGGACAGCCCCCTCCAGCGGATCTCGTTCCCCCAGCCGGCGTTGTACTTCGGGTTCCCGTCGCCCATCACCACGGGGACGACGACGCGCCCGCCCGGCTGCGGCAGCGTGTCGTTGCCGATCAGCTGCGTCGCGCTCTTCCCCTCCTCGATGCGCACCGCGCCCACCTGCGGGGTGCCGAGCAGGAACGCGGGCACCGGCAGCTTCGTGATGCGGCTGCGGTTGGCGCCCAGGTTGAAGCGCGTGTTCCAGGTGACGGCGCCCTGCACCGGGAACGCCGACAGCGAGGTCTCGAAGCCCCACACCTTCATCGCCGCGCCGTTGGACGTCTCGGAGGAGTAGCCACTGGTGGGCGGCAGCGTGCGCGTGATGAGCAGGTCCGAGATGCGGCGCTGGAACGCGGTCAGGTCGAGCGTGGCGCGGTTGCGGAAGAGCGCGAGATCGAACCCGCCTTCCAGCTCGCGCTGGCGCTCGGGGCGCAGGTCGCTGGCGGCGCGCGCGGTGCCCACGCGGAACGCGCCCGCGCCGCCGATGTTCGACAGGTCGAGCGGCGTGAACTTCTGCCCGTAGAGCGGCTGGTTGCCGGTCTCGCCGTAGGCCAGGCGCACCTTCAGCTCGTCCACCAGCCCGGCGAGCAGCCCGGGCATGCGGTACGACGCCGACGCCTTGGGGAAGAGGAAGAACTTCGACGGATCGCCGTTGTTGCTGCTGCGGTCCGCGCGCGCGCCCGCGGTCAGCAGCAGCCGTTCGGCCAGCAGCAGCTCGGTCTGGCCGAAGAGCCCGAAGTCGACGACGCGCAGGCGCTGCTCGTCGACGTCGCGGATCGTGCCCGAGGTCACGACCTCGAGGCCGCCGAGCAGGTTCTGCGCGCTGGCGCGGTTGAGCGCGAAGCTGCGCCGCTCGTACTGCGTGCCGAGCTGCGTCGTGGCGGAGAGGCGGGCGAGCGGCCGCCAGACGTGCACCAGGTTGAGGTTCGCGTTCGCGTTCTGGTTGGTGGCGTCGGAGACGACCGAGGTGCCGGGAAGGTTGTCGGCCGGCTCGTACTGCAGGTCGGGCGGCGAGAACACCTCGTTGCGCTGGCTCAGCACGTCCGTGCCGCCGTAGGCCACGAAGCGCAGCTCCTGCGACCCGCGCTGCGCGATGTCCCAGGTGAGGCGCCCGGTGGTGATGTTGCGCCAGACCCCCTCGCTGTTCTTGAAGCGCGCGATGGTCTGCAGCGGGTTGGACGGATAGAACGGGTTCACCGGCCAGGTGCCGTCCTCGCGCTGGCGCAGGTCGAGGAACGACGGGACCTTGGTGAGCGTGTACGCTACCGAGTTGCCCGCGTTGTCGTTGCCGAACAGCCCGCGGTCGCTGAGCGTGCGCAGCACCTCGGTGCCGGCCTGCAGCTGCAGCCGGTCGGTGAGGCGCTGGTCGACGTTGATGCGCGCGCCGTACTTCTTGGCGTACGTGCGGGCGACGATCCCCTCCTCGTCGCGCGCCGAGCCGGCGACGAAGTAGCGGGTGGCCTCGTTGCCGCCGCTGACCTGCAGGGCGACGTCGCCGTTGATCGGCTCGTTGCCGTAGGCCAGCGACTCGTAGTCGATGAAGCGCGAGGCGTCGAAGTACTGCGGCGCGGTGGGCCCGAAGGCGCGCGTCGCGTCCTCGACCGAGGGGAAGCGGCGCTGCCCGTTGCGGTACGCCAGGCGCGGCGTTCCCACGCCGCCGCGGAACAGCCACTTCGGCGCGCCGGCGACGCCGCGCTTGGTGGTGATGATGATGACGCCGCCCGACGCCTTGGAGCCGTAGATCGCGGCGGCCGCGGAGCCCTTCAGGATCTCGACGTTCTCGATCTGGTTGGGATCGAGGTCGGCGATGCGGTTGACCGGCGACTCCTGCGTGGCCGCGGAGATGGCGGTGCCCGCCGCCCCCGTGACCTTGTTGGTGCCGGTGCCGATGGAGACGTCGCTGACGATTACGCCGTCGACGACGTACAGGGGCGTCGCGTTGCCGAGGATCGACGAGATGCCGCGGATGCGCACGCGGTTGCCGCCGCCCGGCGCGCCGGTGCTCTGCGCGATCTGCGCGCCGGCGATCTTGCCCTGGAACGCCTGCTCGATGGTCTGCGACGAGACCTTCGTGACCTCCTCGCCGCTGACGCTGGCGATGGAGTTGGGCAGGTTGCGGCGCGAGATGCCCGTCGCCTGGCCGGTGACGACGATCTCCTCGAGCTTCAGCGCGTCCTTGCGCATGCTCACGCGCACCGTGCCCTGGTCGGCGGCGACGCGCGCCTCGACGGCGGGATAGCCGATGCGGCGCACGAGCAGCACGACGTCGCCGGCCGGCACGCGCAGCGTGAACGTGCCGTTGTCGCCGGTGATGGTGCCGACCGTCGTGCCGCGCAGCTGCACCTGCGCCGCCGGGAGCGGCGCGCCGCTCCCCTCCTCGACGACCGTGCCGGTGACCGTGCGCGCGGGCGCCTGCGCGCGCGCCGGCCCGGCGGCGAGCGCACCGGCGCACGCGGCGGCGAGCGCGCAGACGACGACGGAGTTCCCTCGCATGTGGCCTCCTGGGAGTCAGGGCAGCACACCGACCACCGCGCGCGACACGCGCGCGGGCCGAACGCGTCGTGGTCCGGACGCGGCGGATGCGCCGTGGTCGCCCCCCCGCGCGGCGGGTCGAATCCCGCGCGGACGTCGAACGTCTGCGCGAGCGTGAACGCGGCGGCGTGCGCGGGGGGCGCGTCGATCAGCCCCGCCGCGGCGCAGCAACCCGGCACCGAGCGCGGCGGGGCGCGCAGCCGGGAGCGCGAGGGCGAGCAGGCCGCCGACGACAGCGGCGGGCGTGCGGGCACGGCACGGGAGCGACGGCATCGTCGTGCGTCCTCCTGTGAAGGACGGACCGGGCGCGAGCACGAGGCGTCACACGAAGCGTCACACGTCGCGGGGGACTCGGTCGTGCCGATCCCCCGCTCCGCGAGCCCTACGGGGGCGACGATAGGGCCGCCCGGAACACGCCGCAAGCGCGCGCGGCGCGCCTCAACACCGCCTCAACGCCGCGTCGCGGCGTGCATCAGCGGGTCAGGCCGCCACCGGCCGACGCTCGTCCTCGCCGTCCTCCACCACCTCCAGCGCCCGCCGCCGCGCCCGCGCCAGCAGGCGGCGCAGCGTCAGCGCGAGCCCCGTCCACACGAGGCCGACGCCGGCCGCCGACGCCAGCCCCGCCAGCGTCTGCCCGACGACGCCCGCCGCCTCGCCGGTGTGCACCGGGCGCACCCACGACCGCACCTTCTGCGCGACCGGCAGCTTGGCATAGGGCTGGACCTTCGTGATCTCGGCCGAGCGCGCGTCGACGGTCAGCGTGGTGCGCCCGTCGGGGCGGTTGCTGGCGGTCGCGGACGCGGTGAGGGTGGCCGTCTTGGCGCCGTTTGCCGGGTAGCGGAGCTGGAGCTGCTTCCACCCGGGCGCCGCCGCGCCGGCCTTCGCGAACAGCGCGTCGAGGTCGGGCGCGAAGGCGGGTCCCTCGGGACGTGCACCGCCCGGGCGCCCACCGCCCTCGCGCGGCGCCTCCGCCTTCGGCGGCTCGCCACCGAAGGCGCGGATCACCAGCGCCGCCGGCCAGGCGTACGAGATCATCGCCGCGGTGAAGACGACCAGCAGCATCACGGGCGCCGTCCACGCTCCCATGACGTGGTGCCAGTTCCAGTCGCGCGCGCGCCCGCGGGCCCGGAACGTCGGGACCAGCACCGCGCGCAGCGAGCGGCGGCTGACCTTCCGCGGCCACCAGAGGAAGGCGCCGCTGATCAGCAGGAAGAGGAAGGCCAGGTTGCTCGCGCCCGTGATCTTCACGCCCAGCGGGTCGCGCACCGACGGGCCGGTCGCGAGCGAGCGATGCCACCGCTCGACGGCCGCGAAGAACGCCCGCACGTCCGGGCTCCCGGGCAGCACCGCGCCCGTGTACGGATCGAGGGCGATGGTCCGCCGCGGCTCGACGCCGACCGCCACGGGCGCGTTCGGCTCGTCGCGCACGGTCACGCCGGTCACCTTCACCCCCGGCTCGGCCAGCCGCACGCGGGCGACCAGCGTGTCCAGCGGGAGGCGCGTCGCCCCGGCCGGCACCTGCACCGTCCCGGTGGACCACGTCGTGATCTGCCGCTGGTAGGTCAGCAGCACGCCGGTCAGCGACATGATCAGCACGACCGCGCCGGCCGCGACGCCGGTGACGAGGTGCAGCCAGAACAGCGTGGGGCGGACGACGCCGGTCCAGAGACCGCGGCGCCGGGTGGTGGGGGCCGTGGAGGCGATGGGCGCAGGCATGGCGGGGAACCTTGCCGGCAATCCCGACCTTGTCAATCGGAATTGAGCACAGGGCTCCCCGGCGCGGCCTCGCGCGCTTTCTTTCCGGCCACCCCTTCCCCGCATCGCATGCCTCGCCCGCGCCTCCTGCTCGCCGCCGTCTTGGCCGCCGCCGCCTGCTCGCGCGGCGTCGTGGTCTCCACCGGTGGCGAGCCGCCCGCCCAGTCGCCCGCGCGCGCGGTGACGCCCGACAGCGGCGAGACGCACCTCGCGAACGTCCGCCAGATCACCTTCGGCGGCGAGAACGCGGAGGCGTACTTCAGCCACGACGACCAGTGGCTAACCTTCCAGAGCACGCGCGACGGGCGCGCCTGCGACCAGCAGTACGTGGTGCGCGTCGACGGCACGCAGCTCGCGCGCGTCTCCAACGGCGAGGGCAAGACGACCTGCGGCTGGTTCCTGCCGGGCGACCGGCGGCTCTTCTTCGCCTCGACGCACGCCGCCGGCGCCGCGTGCCCGGCCAAGCCCGATCCGTCGAAGGGCTACGTGTGGGGCATCGACCCGTACGACATCTACACGGCCAACCGCGACGGCTCCGACCTCAAGCGCCTCACCAACTACGGCGTGTACACGGCCGAGGGCGTGCTGTCGCCCGACGGGACGCGCATCGTGTTCACGTCGCTGAAGGACGGGGACCTCGACATCTACACGATGAGCGTCGACGGCAGCGACGTGCGCCGCCTCACGACGACGCCGGGCTACGACGGCGGCCCGTGGTGGAGCCCCGACGGCACGAAGATCGTCTACCGCGCCTGGCACTACGCGCCCGAGGACTCGGCCGGCCTGCGGCAGTACCGCGAGCTGCTCGGCCAGCGGATGATCCGCCCCAACCGGATGGAGCTGTTCGTGATGAACGCCGACGGCAGCGACCAGCGGCAGATCACGCGGCTCGGTGGCGCGAACTTCGGCCCGTCGTGGACGCCGGACGGACGGCGCATCGTCTTCTCGAGCAACCACCAGAACCCGCGCAGCCGCAACTTCGACCTGTTCGCGGTGAACCTCGACGGCACGGGGCTGGAGCAGATCACGCGCAACCCGGAGTTCGACGGCTTCCCGATGTTCAGCCACGACGGCAAGCGCCTCGTGTGGGCGTCGAACCGCGGCGCCGACCGGGCCGGCGACACGAACCTGTTCATCGCCGAGTGGCGCCCGTGAGGGCGTTCGTGACGCCGCGAGCGACGCGCGCGTGACGCCGACCGCGGTCTTCCTCGTCCTGATCTCGGCGGCCGCGCACGCGTACTGGAACTACCTGCTGAAGCGCGCCGGCGGGACGCGCGCCTTCATCGCGCTCAGCAAGGCGGCGGAGGCGGTGGTGTTCCTGCCCGCCGCGCTGGCGCTGGCGTGGCGCGCGCCGGCGGGAACGCTCGCGGGCGTCGGGCCGTTCATCGCCCTCGGCACCTTCTTCGTGCTCGCGGGCTACGTCACGCTCGGCGCGGCGTACCGCGTCGGCGACCTGTCGTTCATCTATCCGATCGCGCGCGGCGGCGCGCTGCTCTTCCTACCGCCGCTCGGCTGGCTCGCCTTCGGGGAGCGCGTGGGACCGCTCGGGTGGATCGCGATCGTCTGCATCGTCGCGGGCGTGCTGGTGATGCAGCTGCCCGCGCTGCGGCGCGAGGCGTGGCGCGAGCTGGCGACGCAGCTGCGCGGCCCCGCGACGCTGCTCGCGCTGCTGATGGCGCTCATCCTGGGCACGAGCACGATCTGGGACAAGTACGCGGTGCGCAGCGTCTCGCTGTGGGCGTACTTCTACGGCTACACGGCGTGCGCGGGCGCGGGCTACCTCGCATGGGTGGTCCGCGCCGAGGGCGTGCCCGCGGTGCGCGCGGAATGGCGCGCACACCGCGGCGCGGCGATCACGGTCGGCGTGCTCAACACCCTGAGCTACGGGCTCGCCCTGGCGGCGCTGCGCACCGGCGGCTCGACGTACGTGGTGGGGCTGCGGCAGTTCAGCATCGCGGTCGGCGTGTGGCTCGGCGCGCGGCTGCTGGGCGAGCACGTGTCCGCTCCGCGGCGGCTCGGCGTGTCGCTGCTGCTCTGTGGCTGCCTGCTGATGGCGTGGGGGCGATAGAGCCGGCTGCGTGCTGCGTGCTGCGTGCTGCGTGCTGCGTGCTGCGTGCTGCGTGTGGCTCCATGCCCTCGGCGACCGACGTCGCAGCCGGCCTGCACGCACTGCGCGTCTGGATACGGATGCTTCGGATGAGGCGGATCAGACGGATCTCCTCCGCACCGGCGCATGGGACGTCGCCGGCAGGAGGAGGGATCCGGAGCATCCGTCTCATCCGGAGCATCCGTAGTCCCCGGTTCGCAGACTCCGGCACAGCGCGCGGGACCCTGAACGGCGAACGGCACTGGGCAGGATGACGGGATGACCAGGAGGCTCCGCATGGCGCATGGAACGGCGCGCCGCACGGAGCCTCCTGGGTCATCCCGTCGACCGATGCAGTGCTGCTCCATCGCGTCGATGGCGTCCACGCATCACGCAGCTGGCCTGCACCACAGCTGTCGACGAACGCACGCTGCTGCATCGCGCAGCGGCAACCTGATGGCGTTCACGGGCACTCCGTGCACGATCGACGCGTTCATCCGCCTGAGCTGATGACGCACGCCTCATCATGGCTCGTCGCTTGCCAACGGTGCCGCGTCGCGCCGAGATGCGTGTCAGGTCTCGCGACACATCCATCGTGCGGCGAGCGCCGTACACGATCGGTCGTTGGTGCACGCGTCGGCGTGAGCGACGCGCGTGCGCCGACGTCTCACGGCCTCACGAGAGGCCCACGCTTCCACCGGCCGGCTGGTGGAGGGCGACGACGCAGCGCCGGGTTCAGGGGAGGAGGGGAGCACCATATGGACGGGACGCAACAGGGGAACCCGCGCGCTGTGTCGGCGCCGCCGGCGGAGCGCAGCCGCCGCGACTTCCTGCGCGCCGCGGGGCTCGCGGGCGTGACGCTGACCGTCGGAGGCGCGCTCGCCGCGTGCACCGACACGTCGACCGCGCCGCTGGCGCCGCGCGACGCCAGCTTCGCGGTCGTCAACGGCAACAACGTGACGCTCGACTTCTCGAGCGACGTGGACGTGCTGAACTACGCCTACGCGCTGGAGCAGCTCGAGGCGGCGTTCTACACGCAGGTCGTCGCGACGAGCGGCTTCACCTCGCGCTTTACGCCGAGCGAGCAGTCGATCCTGCGCGACCTCCGGGACCACGAGATCGCGCACCGCGAGTTCTTCCGTGCCGCCCTCGGCACGAGCGCGATCCCCGACCTCTCGGTGAACTTCGCGAGCATCAACTTCACGAACCGCGACTCCGTCCTCACGACCGCGCAGACGTTCGAGGACCTCGGCGTGGGCGCCTACAACGGCGCCGGCCGCTACCTGACGAACGAGGCGTTCCTCGCCGTCGCCGGCAAGATCGTCTCGGTCGAGGCGCGCCACGCGTCCGCGATCCGCGCGGTGCGCAACGGCAACACCTCGTCGGCCTTCGCGCCCGACGCGTTCGACCCGGCGCTCACGCCCACGCAGGTCCTGTCGGCGGCGCGGCCGTTCGTCGTGCAGAACATCACCGTCGTCAACGCCTGAGCGCGAGGACCCCATGGACCAGCACCAGCCGCTCCTCCCCGCGCTCGCCGCCAGCGATCCCGAGCTCGTCGGCCGCCTCACCGCGCCGCTCACGCGCCGCGCCGCCCTCAAGGGCGGGGCCGCCGCGTCCGTCGGCCTCGCGACCGCGCTGCGCGTCGCATCGGCGCCCGTGGCCCTGGCCGCGCTCGCGCGCGAGGCGTTCGGACAGACCGGCGGCCTGCCCGCGGCCGTCGTGAACATCTTCAACTTCGCGCTCACGCTTGAGGAGCTGGAGGCGGAGTTCTACGTGCGCGCGGTGAACTCGGGCATCGTCCCCGAGCGTGACGCCGCGGTCTTCGCGACGATCCGCGACCACGAGCGCGCGCACGTCGACTTCCTGCGCCGCACGCTCGGCGCCGCCGCGGTCGCCAAGCCGACGTTCGACTTCACCGGTGGCAACGGCTCGGGACGCGGGCCCTACGCGGGCCTCTTCAGCCCGGGCGGCTACGGCACGCTGATGGCCGTGGCGCAGGCGTTCGAGGACACGGGCGTGCGCGCGTACAAGGGCCAGGCGCCCGCGCTGCGTCCGTTCCGCGGCCCCGACGGCAACAACTTCGCGCTGCAGGCCGCGCTGCAGGTCCACTCCGTCGAGGCGCGCCACGCGGCGCAGATCCGCCGCATGCGCGGCGCGTTCAGCGAGACCGACCCGCTCTACCAGGGCTGGATCACGCGCAACGTCACCGACGTCCCGGGCGCGAACGCGGTCTACGCGGGCGAGCAGAACACGACGCACGCGGGGGTCAACGTCGTGCCGCTAATGGCGCGCCTGCGTCCGGACTTCGACATCGGCCAGGACGCCGTCACCGAGGCGTTCGACGAGCCGCTGACGATGGCCGAGGTGCTGGCGATCGTCGATCCCTTCATCGTCTGAGCGGATCCCCCGACGACGCGGGGCCGGTGCGCGACGATGCGCACCGGCCCCGCGTCGCGTGTGCGCTCGACTCTCAGCGCGCGAACGCCGCGCGCACCGCCACCGTGCGCCGCAGCTCGTCGGCGCTCTGCAGGATCTTGCGGCGCAGGTCCGCCGGCAGCGTGGGATGCGTGCGCAGGAAGTCGTCGACCTCCGCCAGCGCCCCGGCCGTCCCCTGCCCGCCCACCAGCGCGTCGAGCCAGCTGCCGAGGAAGAAGATGCGGCGGTTGCGCTGGATCCATGGCAGCGAGTCGAGCGCGGGCGCGACGTACGGCCGCACGAGCGCCTCGTGCCCCGGCGCCACGAACGCACCGAGGCTCGCCGTCACCCACTCCTCGTTGAGGGCGCGGTCGGCGAAGTAACGCGCGAAGTACGCGCGCTTGACCGCGCTGTCCGCGCGCGCCGCGCCGGCGACGAACGCGCGCCGCTTCCCCTCGCTCGTCGAGTCGCGGCGCGACTCCTCGGCCAGTCGCCGCTCGGCGGTCGGTGCGCCGCGCGCGACCAGCGTGGTGACGATCGCCCAGCGCGTCGGCCCGCGCAGCGGCGCCCCCGCCGCCGTCGCGGAGTCGAGGCGCGCGTCGAGCGCCGTCAGCGCCGCGGGCGTCTGCGCGACCGACACGAGCGCGTCCAGGTGCGCCTTGCGGATGCCGTACGGGCGCGTCGTGTCGTCGGCCGCGCGCGCCAGCACGGCCTCCAGCGCCGGCAGCACGGAGTCGCGCTGCGCGGGCCCGAGCCAGCGCGTCGCCGCACGCGTCACGCGCGCGAGCACGAAGCCCGCGATCTGCTCGTCGCGCTCGGTGGGGAGCGCCTGCTGAGCGAGCGCGAGGAAGCGCGTCGGCGCGTAGCGGGCCTCGCGCGCCAGGTCCCACAGCGCGCCCCACAGCTGCGCGCGCAGCAGCGCGTCCCCCACGTCGCGCGCGTCGCCGAGGTGCCGCTCGGCCCACCGCACGGAGCCGGAGTCGAGCAGCGTCAGCGCGTAGGCGTGGTCGCCCGCGTTGGGGAAGAGGAGCGCGGCGGCGTCTGGCGCGACGGGCACGCGCGTCGTGCGGCCGGCCAGCGTGACCGGACGCCGCAGCTGCGACGCGCCGTCGCCCTTCACGAGCAGCTCGGCGCGGATGGGCCACGGATCGCCGCCCGAGAGGTCCTGCGCCGCACGCTGCGTGATGGTGACGCCGCCGTCCGCGGCGGTCGCCTCGAGCACCGGGAGCCCGGGCCGCAGGATGTACTGCGCGCCCCAGGCCGAGAGGTCGCGGCCGGACGCCTCGCCGACGGCGGCGAGCAGGTCGCGCCACGTCGCGTTGGCGTAGGCGTGCCGCGCGAGGAAGCGCCGCACGCCGTCGCGGAACGCGCGCTCGCCCACGACGTACTCGAGCTGCTTCAGCACCGACGGCGCCTTGTTGTAGACGATCGCGCCGTAGTTGCTCTTGGCCTGGTCGAGGTTCCCGAGCTCCTGCCAGACCGGCGTCGTGCCGAGGGAGGCGTCGACGGCGTAGGCGGTCGGCTTGTTGCGGAGGTAGAAGGTCTTCCACGCCTCCGATGCCGGGTCGAGCGCGGCCTGCATGCGCGCCGCCATGTACGTCGCGAAGCCTTCCTTGAGCCACAGGTCGTCGAACCAGCGCATCGTCACCAGGTCGCCGAACCACTGGTGCGCGACCTCGTGGTAGATGGTCGCCGTGCGGCCGATGCGCTGCGGCTGCGTGGGCCGCTCGCGGTAGACGAAGCTCTCCTCGTTGTAGAAGACGGCGCCCGGGTGCTCCATGCCGCCGAACGGGAACGCCGGCGCCAGCACCATGTCGTACTTGGCGAACGGATACGGGCGGCCGAAGTACGTCGTGAGCCACGCCAGCGCGCGGGCGTTGGCGTCGATCAGCGAGTCGACCTCGACCTCGCGGGCGCGCGACGCGCGCGAGTAGAGCGAGATCGTGCGGCCGCCGACCGTGCGCGTCGCGACGTGCCACGGCCCCGCCGCGAACGCGACGAGGTACGTGCTGATGGGCCGCGTCTCGGCGAAGCGCAGCAGGCGGTCCTCGCCCGCGACCGAGTCGGCGACGGCGGGGCCGTTCGCGACGGCGGTCCACGCGGCGGGCACGCGCAGCGACAGCGTCACGCGCGCCTTCAGGTCCGGCTGGTCGAAGCAGGGGAAGAGCGCGTTCGCGTCGGACGGGACGAGCAGCGTGTACAGGTAGTCGGCGCCGTCGGTCGCGTCGCGGTAGCGGATGACGCTCGCACCGGCCGGCGCGATGGCCGCGGCGAAGTCCAGCGTCACGGTGTTCTCGCCCACGCGCAGCGCGGCGGCCGGCACGCGCACGTGCGCGCCGTCACCGCGCACGTCGGGGAGCGCGCGGCCGTTCGCCTGCACGCTGGACAGCGCGAGCCCCCGGAAGTCGAGCACCGCGTCGCCGTCGCCGCGCCGCACGAAGCGGACGGTCACGCGGCCGGTCGCGGTGTCGGGGCGCGTGACGTCGAGCGCGAGGTCGTAGCGCACGTCGCGCACGCGCGCGGCGCGCCATGCGGCCAGCTCGCGCGAGACGCCGGCGCCGAGCGCGGGCATCGCGTCGGCGCCGGCGTCCTTGGCGACTGGCTGCGCGACGACCGGCGCGGCGACCGCCAGCGCGGCGGCGAGGGCGAGGCGGGAGAGGAGTGTGGTCACGACCGAAGCATACCGCGCGGTCGCCGGGTCGCGCGACGGGCTACCGGGGCGCCGGACCCGAACGGCAACGGCAGCAAGGACGAAAGTCCGAGAAGATCTGATAAGAGCGGATGGCTCCGATGGAGTGCGAAGATGATCGCACCACGCGGAGCCATCCGTCGTTATCAGATCGTGTCCGATCTTCATCCTTGCAAACGCCGTTTCAGTCTCGATTCATCGCGTTCCGGCCGTCCGCCCCACGGCCTTCGCGCGCTGCACCATCCCGCGCACGTCCGCCCGCAGCGCCTCGGCGTCGAAGACGATGCCCTGCTTGATCGTCCACTTCACGCCGCCGGCCTGCACCAGCTTCCCGTCGCGCTCCGTGAGGACGCCGGTGCCGTAGAGCACCTTCAGGTTGTGCAGCGGGTTGCCGTCGACGATCGCGAGGTCCGCGTCGAAGCCCGGGCGCACGACGCCCGTGCTCTTCAGGCCCAGCGCCTTCGCGCCGTTGGAGGTCGCGTGCTGGATCACCTCCAGCGGGTGGAAGCCCGCCTCCTGGTGCAGCTCCATCTCGCGCACCGTGCCGAAGCCGTACAGGTGGTAGATGAAGCCCGCGTCGCTGCCCACCGTGACGTTGCCGCCGCGGCGCGCGTACTCGCGCACCCAGCGCATCCAGATCGCGAAGTTGTCGCGCCAGCGCACCTCGTCGGCCGTCGTCCAGTCGGCGTGGTACGAGCCGTGGCGCGTCGGGTCGGGCTCGAAGTTGGCGAGCACCTGCGGCAGCGCGTACTCGGTGAACCACGGCAGCGCGCGGGCGCGCGTCAGGTCGCGGTTCGCCTCGTAGACCGCGAACGTCGGGTCCCACGTCATGCCGTGCGCGCGCATCGTGTCGAGCACCGCCGACAGCCGCGACGAGTCGGCCTGCCGCCACAGGTCGCCCGCCCAGCGGAAGCGATCGCGCTCGTCGTCGTAGTTGTAGCCGGCCGGGAAGTCCTGCGGCCCCGGGAGCGCCGCGTCCGGGATGCCGTACCAGTGCTCCAGCGACCGCACGCCCAGGCGCGCCGCGTCCAGCACGTCGTACTCCTGGATCTTCATGTCGGTCGCGATCGGCAGGCCGAGCTTCCGCGCCTCGTCGGCGAGCGCGTCCCACACGTCGGGGCGCGCGATGAAGACCTTGAGCCCCTGCGCGCCGCGCGCCTTCAGCGCGCGCACCGACGCCCGCGCCTCGTCGGGCGTGTCGGCGCTCGGCGTCGCGTACGGGATCAGCGTCGGCGCGTTGATGCGGTTCTCGGCCGACAGCCGCGCGTGCGCCACCATCGTGTCGATCCCCTCGCCCGAGCCCGGGTCGCGCACCGTCGTGATGCCGTGCGCGAGCCAGAGCTTGTAGACGTAGTCCTTCGGCATCGGCTGGCCGGCGCGGCTGAACTGCGTGTGCCCGTGCACGTCGATGATGCCGGGCATCACGTACAGCCCGCGCGCGTCGATCACGCGGTCGAACGGCCCGCGGATGCGCCCGGTGCCGACGCTGCTCCCGCTGAACTCGACGTCGGTGGACGGCTGGATCGCGGCGATGCGCGTGCCCTCCACGAGGATGTCCATCGGCCCGCGCGTCGGGTTGCCCGCGCCGTCGATGACGAGCGCGCCGCGGATCAGCAGCCGTCCCACACGCTGCCCGATGGATGGCGTGGGCGGCTCGCCCACGGCGGCCGGCTGGGCGTGCACGACGGACGTGGCGAGCGTCAGGACGACCGCGAGGTGACGGAGGAGGCGCATGGCGCAGGGCTGAGTGGTCGTCGTGGTGCTGCGTGCTGCGTGCTGCGTGCTGCGTGGTTACACCATCGCGCCGGACCTCTCTTGGCTTTTGGGGAGGACGCGGATGGTTCGGATGCAGCGGATGCCGCGAATCGCTCCCCGTGGCAGCGACGCGCCATGCGCCACTCGGAGCGATCCGAATGATCCGTTCCGATCCGGAGCATCCGCGTCCTCCCCAATAGGCGAACAGGTCCGGTGCACCGACGCGTCCCGAGTCCGTCCACGCAGCACGCAGCACGCAGCCTATTTCACTTCGGTTCCGCGTCCCGCGTCACTCACGCGCGCCAGCCCCGCGCGCGCCTCGCGGCGCTGCGCCTCGAACGCGGGGTCCGCGTCCTTCCACAGCGCGAGGAAGCGCTCGTAGGCGGCGGCGGCCTTCGCGCGGTCGTTCAGCTCCTCGTACAGCCGGCCGCGCGCGAGGAAGCTGCGCGCGTAGAGCGCGAAGCCCGGGTCCACCATCCCGAACTCGCTGAAGCGGCGCGGGTCGAGCACCTCGTACATCGCCACCGCGCCGCGCACGTCGCCGAGGTCGGCCAGCACCTGCGCGCGCGCCGTCCAGCGCGTCGGGTTCATCCCGCCCGTCGCCGCGCGGATCGAGTCCGCCGACGGGAAGCCGCGCGCGATCGTGCGGGCGCGGGCGCTGTCGCCGGCGGCGAGCGCCTCCAGCGCGTCCAGCTCCGGCCAGGGCTGCGCGGTCGCGCCGCGCCAGCGCCGCAGCGTCGCCACGTAGCGCGGGTCGCGCGAGGCCAGGTAGGCGATGTAGAGCAGCGGCGCCGACTGCTGCGGCATCCCCGGCCCCATCTCCGCCGCACGCCGGTCCACGAACGCGATGCCGCTGTCGAGCAGCGCGCGCTGCGACCCGATCGGCATCCCCATGCCGAGCCGCGCGGCGGTGGTCCACCAGTCGATCACCTGCTTGCTCGGCGCGCCGAGCCCCGGCAGCGTCGGACGCGCGGCCGCCAGCAGCGCGCCCACCGCGTCCGCGTCGCGCGCCGAGCCGCCCATCGCGCTGATGCCCGCGGCGCCGAGCACCAGGGGGAGCGCGTCGGCCACGCCCTCGCGCCGCAGCCCCTCGGGCGTCGCCTGGCGCAGCGCGTTGCGCACCGCGACCACGCCCTCCTCGGGACGCAGCCGCGCGACCACCTGCGCGCGCAGGAACGGGAGGATCCCCTGTCGCAGCTCCGGGTGCGCCGCGAGCGCGGTGTCGAGCACCATCACCGCGGTGTCCACGCGGCCGATGCTCAGGTAGGCGCGCGTCAGCGCGAGGTACGCCTGCGGCACCGGGTCGCTGTCCGCCCAGCTGCGCGCCTCGCGGGCCGCCAGCTCGGCGGCGCGGCGCCGTGCGGGACGGAGCGCGGAGTCGGCGGCGAGGCGCGTGGCGTCACCCCCCACATAGCGCAGCGTGTCGCCCGACAGCACCACCGGCGAGGCCGGATCGGCCGCCGCGCGGTACATGTCCAGCTTGTGCGAGTACGCGAGGTGGAACGACGAGTCGAGCGCCAGCGTGCGGTTGAACGCGCGCAGCGCGCCGCTCCAGTTCACCGTCGCCGTCGCGCTCGCCCAGCCGCCCGGCCGGTGGTGCCAGAGCGCGTCGCCCAGCCCGTACCACGCCTCCGCGTCGCCGGAGTCGCGCGCGACGATCGCGCGGTAGCGCTCCTGCGCCGCGAGGAACGCGGGCCCCTCGGTCAGCGTGTCGCCGCGCTGCTGCGCGCGCATCGCGTCCGCGAAGCTGGCGTAGGCGTCCACCAGCGCGCGCTCGCGCTGCGGTAGGCGCGCGGCGTGGCGCTGCGCGGCGCGGATGGCCTGCTGCTGGTCGCCGCTCCCCGACGCGCCCCAGCCGAGCGTGAGCGCGCGGCGGTAGTGCGCGAGCGCGAACGTGCTGTCGAGCGTCGTCGCGCGCTCGAACAGCGAGTCCGCGCGGCCCAGCTGCCAGGCGTTGAGCGCGCGCGACGCGTCGAGGTACGCGCGGTACGCCTCCAGCGACGACGTCGTCGACTGCGCCAGCGCGACCGTCGTCTGCGGCGCGCGGGCGAGGTCCAGCAGGTCCCGTGCGAGCGCGTCGAACAGCCCGCGCGGATCGGCGCTGCGCGGCGCGGCGCGCTGCGCCTTGTCGATGCTCTGCCCCGACGCGACGTCCCACACCGTCGCCGCGACGAACAGCGAGTCCGGGGTGCCGGTGACGACGCCCGTGACCGCGGTCCACACGCCCGCGCGGCGCGCCAGCCGCAGCGCGTCCTCGCGCGTCAGCCGCCGCGCGTCGTCCAGCTCCAGGTCGCGCAGCAGGTCGAGCGCGCGCTCGTAGTCCACCACCTGCAGGTCGCGCCACTGCGCCAGGTTGAGCGCGAGCATGCTGACGCTCCCCTCGCGCAGCCAGCCGAGCTGCGGGTCGCCGCTCTGCACGTCGAAGGGGGCGACGAGGTACGACTTGCGCGGATCCACCCCACGAGGCGCGCCACCGCTGCCGCCGCGGCCCAGCACCCACCACCCCGCGATGCCCGCCGCCGCGACGACCGCCAGCGCGCCGGCCGCGAGCAGCGCGCGCTGGCGGCCCGACGACGCGGCGGCCACCGGCGCCGTCGTCGCGCCCGGGCGCCACGCGTCGCCGCCCAGCGGGCGCGCGGGCGGCGGCACGCCGTCCCACGCCGCCAGCGCGTCCTCGAGCGCGTCGGCCATCGCGTCGGCCGTGGGCCAGCGCTGCGCGGGGTCCTTCTCCAGCGCGCGCTCGATCACCGCGGCCAGCGCCGGCGTCACGCGCGCGCTGCGCGTGGCGATCGGCACCGGCTTCTCGGTGAGGTGCTTCATGAGGATCGTCGGCGCGCTGGTCGCGGTGACCGCGGGCTCGCCGGCGAACATCTCGTAGGCGATGAGCCCGAGCGCGTAGACGTCGCTGCGCCCGTCGAGCTGCCGCTCGCCCGCGGCCTGCTCGGGGCTCATGTAGCGCGGCGAGCCGAGGACGATGCCCATCCCCGTGAGGCGCCCGTCGCCATCGTCCTGCGCGGCCAGCGCCTGCGCGACGCCGAAGTCGGTGAGCATGCCGCGCCCCGAGTCGCGGTCGAGCAGCACGTTCTCGGGCTTCACGTCGCGGTGCACGATCCCCTGCGCGTGCGCGTAGCCGAGCGCGCGCGCCAGGTCGCGCAGCAGGAGCAGCGCGCCGCGGTCGTCGTGGCGGCCGTCGCGCGCGAGGCGGTCGCGCAGGCTCTCGCCCGGCACGTACTCCATCACGAAGTACAGCGTCCCCTCGGCCTCACCGGCGGCGTGCACCGCGACGATGTGCGGATGGCGCAGCCGGGCCACGGTGCGCGCCTCGGCGAGGAAGCGCGCGCGCACCGTGGGCGCGAGCGCGACGTCGGGGTTCACGACCTTGATCGCGACCGGCCGGTCGAGCGTGACGTCGCGTCCGTAGTAGACGCTGCCCATGCCGCCGGCGCCGAGCAGCCGCTCGACGTCGAAGCGGCCGGCGAGGGCGCGGCGCAGGTCGGCCAGCAGGTCGGGCGTCGAGCCGTCGGGCGTCTCGTCGGGCGGTTCGCGGCGAGGCTCGTCGGACGGCGGTCGTGCGCCCGCGTGCGGGCCGGAGGAACCGCTGCTCATGCGCCGAAGATGGCCGCCGCGCCGCAGCGGCGCCAGCGCGGCCCAGCAGCCCTCACAACAGCGTCACGCGCCGCGTTGCCCGGCGCTCCGCCGGCCGCGTACCTTGCGGGACCCCCTTCGGAGCACGTCCGCATGGTCGGTCTCGTCATCCTCGTCGTCCTGCTCGCCCTCCTCCTCTCGCTGGCGGCCGCGTCGTTCAAGATCGTGGGCCAGGCCGAGGTCATGGTGGTCGAGCGGCTGGGGCGGTTCCACCGCATCGCGCCCTCGGGGCTCAACATCCTCATCCCGCTCATCGAGCGGCCGCGCGCGATCGACGTGCGCTACCTCGAGGCGGACCTCGCCGGGGCGAAGAAGATGGTCGCCCGCACGACGACGCGGATCGACCTGCGCGAGCAGGTGCTGAACTTCCCGAGCCAGCCGGTGATCACGAAGGACAACGTCACGATCGACATCGACGCGGTCCTCTACTACCGCGTGGCCGACCCGCAGAAGGCGACGTACGCGGTGCAGAACCTCCCGTACGCGCTGGAGACGCTGACGCGCACGACGCTGCGCAACATCGTCGGCGAGATGGAGCTCGACCAGACGCTCGCCAGCCGCGACATGATCAACCGCCGCATGCGCGAGGTGATCGAGGAGGCGGCGATCAGCTGGGGCGTGGACGTGACGCGCGTCGAGCTGCAGTCGATCGACCCGCCGCGCGACATCCAGCAGTCGATGGAGCTGGTGATGCGGGCCGAGCGCGAGCGCCGCGCCGCCGTCACCAACGCCGAGGCGCACAAGCGCGCCCAGATCCTCGAGGCCGAGGGCGCGCGCGAGAGCCAGGTGCGCCGCGCCGAGGGCGAGCGCGAGGCGGCGGTGCTGCGCGCGCAGGGCCAGGCCGAGGCGCGCCTGGCGATGGCGGAGGCCGAGTCGGAGGCGATCCGCCGCATCGCCGCGTCGCTGCCCGAGGGCCAGGCCGCGAACTACCTGCTGAGCGTGAAGTACCTGGAGGCGCTGCCCGGCCTCGCGCAGGGGAAGGGCTCGACGATCTTCCTGCCGAGCGAGGCGGCCGGCGTGATGGGCGCGCTCGGCGGGCTGCGGCAGCTGCTGGGCGCCGGCGGGCCGGTGACGCCGGGCCCCGCCGCGGGCGACGACCGCGCGACGCCGCGCCTCGGCCCCACGGGCGCGACGGGCGCGCATCCCGCGCTCGGCGCCGGCGGCTACTTCCCGCCGCCGACCGTGGCGCCGCTGCCGGCGGTGGGGCGCTCGGAGCTGCAGCCGGTGCGCGCGTCACCCACCGACTCGGGCGTGCCGCGTCCGGGCGACGCGGGCCAGGGCTGAGCCGACGTGCCCACGGAGCCCGTGCCGGACGAGCCGACGACGATCCCGCGCGAGCGCGCCGAGCGCATCGCGCGGGCGCACGCCTGCGTGCGCTGCAGGGAGTACACGTATCGCCGCGTGGTGGTGAAGCCGTCGACGGCGTCGCTCCAGGAGGCGCTGGGCGAGGTCTGGCACGCGCTGCTGGTGTGCGGCGTGTGCGGCACGACGCAGGAGCTGGGCATCGACGCCGACGGCGACGTGGTGTACGTCGGGTGAGCGGCCGTCCCGAGGGGCGCCGCGTCTGCCTGGTGCTGCTGACGGGCCTCGGCGACGTGGTGCACGGGCTGCCGATCGCGAACGCGCTGAAGGACAGCGGCTACGCGCGCCACCTGACGTGGGTCGCCGAGCCGATGCCGGCGTCGATCCTGGCGCACCACCCGAGCGTGGACGACCTGGTCGAGTACCGCCGCCGCGACGGCGTGGCGGGCGTGCGCGCGCTGCGCACCGCGCTGGCCGCGCGGCGCCGCGCGGACGGACCGTTCGACCTCACGATCAACCTCAACGTCTACTTCAAGAGCGTCTGGCCGGTGCTGTTCTCCGGCGCGCGGCACCGCCTCGGCTTCGACCGTGGCCGCGCGAAGGACGGCATCTGGCTGGCGACGAACGACATGGTGCCGCCGCGCCCGCGCGCGCACACCCAGGACATGTTCCTGGAGTTCCTCGCGCACCTGGGCGTGCCGCACCACGCGCCGCACGCGCCCGAGGACTGGCGCATCACCTTCAGCGACGCGGAGCGCGCCGCGCAGGCGGCGTGGATGGCGGAGCGCACCGGGCGCCCGATCGCGGCGATCGTCCCCGCGTCCGCGAACGCGCGCAAGGACTGGCCGGCCGAGCGGTGGGCGCGCGTGGCCGACGCGCTGCACGCCGACTTCGGCTACGAGGTGGCGCTGGTGGGCGGCCCGGGCGGGCGCGAGACGGCGATCGCGCGCGAGGTCGCGGAGCGCGCGACGGTGCCCGTGACGTGGGCGATGGGCGACGGCGTGCGGCGCGTGGCGTGGATCCTGGAGCGCAGCGCGCTGGTGCTCGCGCCCGACACGGGCCCGCTGCACATCGCGCGCGCGCTG
Organism: Roseisolibacter agri; assembly: GCF_030159095.1. NCBI lineage: Bacteria > Pseudomonadati > Gemmatimonadota > Gemmatimonadia > Gemmatimonadales > Gemmatimonadaceae > Roseisolibacter > Roseisolibacter agri. The sequence continues at coordinate 7,639 of NZ_BRXS01000009.1, read as the reverse complement.
GGCGTGCCGGTGATCGGGCTGTTCGGCCACACGAACCCGTGGCGCGTCGGGCCGTACCGCGCGTGGCAGGAGCTGTGGGTGGATGCGTACACCGAGGCGGGGACGGAGCCCGATCCGTCGCGGTTCGATCCGCCGGCGGATGACCGGATGCAGACCATCACCGTGGATCAGGTCGTCGAGCGCATCGGACGGGCGCGATCGCCGAACGGCGGAGGACGGTGAAGCGGAGGACGGAAGGGCGTGAAACGCAAGGGCGGACGCCGTGCGGTTCGAGCGCGAAGGAACGGGTAGTGCGAAGCACGCCGTTCCGTCTCACGCTCCATCGTCCTCCGCCGTTCCGTCCTCCGCCCCACCGTCCTCCGATGTTGAGCGCCCTGTTGTTCGATCTAGACGGTACGCTGGTAGACACCAACGCCGCCCACGTCGACGCCTGGGTGCGCGCGTTCGCGCGCCACGGCTACAAGGTGCACGCCGACCGCATCGGGCCGGAGATCGGCAAGGGCGGCGACAACCTCGTCCCCGACGTGCTGGGGGCCGAGGCGGAGGCGAAGGACGGCGAGGCGCTGCGCGCGGCGTCGCAGGAGGAGTACCTGCGGCTCGCGAAGGAGCGGAAGCTGCGCGTGTTCGACGGCGCGCGCGCGCTGCTCGAGGAATTGCGGCGGCGCGGCATCCGGACGGCGCTCGCCACGTCGTCGGGGAACGAGCACCTCGACGCGACGTTCGCCAGCGCGGGCGACGACCTGCGCGCGCTGATGGACGTCGTCGTCGGCAAGAGCGACGTCGAGCACTCGAAGCCGTATCCCGATCCGGTGATCGCGGCGGTCGAGCGCCTGGGCGTCTCGCCGGCCGAGTGCGCGATGATCGGCGACACGCCGTACGACGCGCTCTCCGCCAAGCGCGCGGGCGTCATCACGCTCGGCGTGCTCTCGTCCGGGCTCGGCTTCGACGAACGGGCGCTGGTGTCGGCGGGCGCGCGCCGCACGTGGCGCGACGTCGCGCACCTGCACGCGGAGCTGGACGACGCGCTGCGCGTGGCGTCGCCGGGCAGCGCGCGTCTCACGTCCGAGGTGCTGGAGCGGCTGATGCGCGACGCGCTCGCGGTGGCGCAGGAAGGGATGGGCGCGGGCGAGGCGCCGATCGGCTGCGTGATCGCCGACGGCGGCGGACAGGTGCTGGCGCGCGCGCACAACGCGATGAACCGCACGCAGGACAAGACCGCGCACGCGGAGATCCTCGCCTTCCGCGCGCTCGCCGGGAGGGTGCCGCTCGACGCGCGCGACCTGCTCATGGTGAGCACGCTGGAGCCGTGCGTGATGTGCACCGGCGCGGCGATGGAGAGCGCGGTCGACACGATCGTCTTCGCGCTCGACGCGCCGGCCGACAACGGCACCGCGCGCGTGCGCCCGCCCGAGAGCCCCGAGAGCCAGATGCCGCGCATCGTCGGCGGCGTGCTGGCGGCCGAGAGCCGACGCCTGTTCGAGCGATGGCTGGAGGCACATCGCGGCGAGCCGCAGGCCGCGTACGTCGAGCAGCTGCTGGCGCGCACGCGGAACGTGCCGGCCGATCCGGCGGAGGCCGCGCGCGCGACGGGCGAGGCGATGGACGCGCGGCGCGGCGCCGCCGACGCGCAGGGACCGGCAGCGGCCGTGCAGGGCTGAATGCCGCCGCTCACGGGCGTGCTCGAGACGGCACTCTACGTCGCGGAACTGGAGCGCGCGTCCACGTTCTACCAGCGGCTGCTCGGCGCGCGCGAGCTGCTGGCCGAAGCGGACCGGATGCGTGCGCTGGACGTCGCGGGGCGGCAGGTGCTGCTGCTCTTCCGCACGGGCGCGTCGGACGCGCCGAACCCGGTGCCGGGCGGCGTGGTGCCGCCGCACGACGCGCACGGGCGCATGCACGTCTGCTTCGCGATCCCGGCCGACGCGCTCGAGGCGTGGGAGGCGCACCTCGCCGCGCTCGGCGTCGCGGTCGAGGGCCGCGTGCACGCGGAGCGCGGCGCGACGTGCCTGTACCTGCGCGATCCCGACGGGCACCTGGTGGAGCTGGCGACGCCGGGGCTGTGGGAGATCTACTAGGGCTGCGGACGGCGGCCTGCGGATCTCCTGGAGCTGCGTGCTCCGTGCTGCGTGCTGCGTGGACGGCCGCTCGGGACGTGTCGGCGCAGCGGACCTGTGGGCCTGTTGGGGGGACGCGGATGCTCCGGATCTGAACGGATCATGCGGATCGCTCCGTGTGGCGCACGGGACGTCGCCGCCGCGCGGGAAGATCCGGAGCATCCGTTCCGATCCGCAGCATCCGCATCCCTCCCAGAGGGAGGAGGGGCCGGGCGTATCGGTGCAGGCCACGTAGCACGGAGCCGTCGTCGTCAGCACCCCGTCTCGGTGCGCGCCGCGATGCTCAGGAACCGCTGATCCGCATCCACGCGGAGATCGTACGTGAAGCATCCGGCGCCGAGCGGCTGCTCGCCGACGTAGTCGATCGGCTGCAGCACGATGTGACGACCAGCCACGCTCGCCTCGACGTAGGCGTAGCGATACGCCGTGCGCACCGCGACGTAGCCCGTCGTGCCGCCCGCGGCCAGCGACACGGCGGCGATGCGCTCCTCGGTCGGGAGCACGACGAGCAGGTTCTGCAGCTCGACCGTGCTCGCGTTGCGCACGCGCAGGCGCGTCGCGCCGTCGGGACCGGATGGGCCGTCGTCGCAGCCGAGCAGCGAGGTCGCCAGCACGGCGGCCACGATACCGCGCGGCGGGCGGACGAGGAAGGAGAAGCGGGACACGCCGATTCCTACCCGTGGGCACCAGAACGGGTCACGGCGCCGCGAGCACCGCCGCGACGTCGGTGCGCCGCCGGACGCCCAGCTTGCGCAGCACCTTCTCGCTGTGGTGCCGCGCGGTGTGCACGCTGATCCCCAGCGCCGCCGCGATCTCGGGGTCGCGGGCGCGGCGCGCCAGCAGCTGCGCGACCTGCGCCTCGCGCGCCGTGAGGCCGTGCGCCCCCGTCGTGGCGAGCACGGCGACCGCGGGCGTCTCCGCGTGCTCGACGGCCAGCTGCACCACGCCTTCCTGCCCCCACAGCGCCGCCGGCGCGAGCGAGGCGCGCAGCGCGTAGCGTCCCAGCGCCGTCGTGATCGTGCGCGCCGGCGTGGCCAGCGCGAGCACGCCGCGCGGTGCGCGCAGCTCGGCCGCCATCGCGTGCAGGGCGCCGAGCACGCGCTCGCGCTCGGGCTCAGCGGCGAGGAGCCGCTCCAGCGCCGTGTTGCGGTGCAGCGTGCGCCCGTCGGGCCCGACGACCAGCAGCGCGTCCGGGATCGCGTCCAGCTGCGCGTGGAGCGCCTCCTGCCGCTCCCCGAACGTCACCCACGCGTGGTGGCTGGCGCGCACCATCGGCATGAGGACGCGCATCAGCTCCAGCTCCTCCTCCGCGTCGCGCGGCGCGCGATGGCGCGCGTCGTAGCCCACGCACAGCACCGCCTCGCCCCGCCGGTGCTCGCTCGTCGCCCCGCTGAAGGTGCGCATCCCGGCGGGCACCAGCCCCTCGTTGTACCACAGCAGCCGGCGGATGTCCGTCCCCATCTCGCGCAGCAGGCGCGCGTTGACGGCGTCGTTCCAGAGCGTGAGGTCCGCGGCGCGCCGCGCGCGGTGCCAGGCGGCGAGCCCCGGATCCTGCGAGCGCGTGAGGCCCGTCGCCGGGTCGATGCCGACGATCTCGCCCATCTGGCGGCGCATGCCCGCGTCCACGCCCTCCGACAGGTGCAGCATCCGGTCGCCGTGCGGCACCGAGTACATCACCGTCGCGCCCGGGAAGAGCGCCCGCAGCGGCACCTCGGCCGCCCGCCACCACGCGTCCAGCCGCTCGACGCCCGCGGCCGGCGCCAGCAGCGCGGCCGTGAGGTTGGCGAGCGCCGTGGCGTCGCGGGTAGTCAGGTGCAGGCCCACGCCCGCGAGATAGCACCGTCGACCCCGACCGGCCAGCGCCCTTGGCGCATCAACATTTTTTGTTGTATACTCGCGCCGTGACCGCCGCTGCCTCCCCCACACCGACCGCCGACCTCGCGCGCGCCGCGGAGCTCTTCCACGCGCTCTCCGACGAGACGCGGCTGGCCATCCTCGCCATGCTCCGCGACGGCGAGCGGTGCGTCTGCGACCTGCAGGACGCGCTCGACGCCGCGCAGTCCCGCCTCTCCTTCCACCTCAAGGTGCTGAAGGCGGCGGGGCTGGTGACCGACCGGAAGGAGGGCCGCTGGTCGTACTACGCGCCGGTGCCCGGGGCCCTCGACGAGGCGCACGCGATGGTGCGCGCCCTCGCCGACGACCGCCCGGCGGGCGCCCGCCCGCCGCTGCGCGTCCTCGGCCGCTGCTGCGGCTGACGCACGCCTGAGCGATCCCGAAGGACCCGCGCCACCCGGCGCGGACGATCCATCAACATTTCTTAATCGGACCAGGAGCGCCCCATGTCGACGGCGACCGGCAGCACCCCGGACTCCACGATCACCGAGATCGTGCGCGAGAAGTACGGCGCCGCCGCGCGCCGCATCCTGGCCAGCGAGCCGTCGGGCGGCTGCGGCCCGGTCAGCTCCTGCTGCGGCGGCGCGGCGTTCAACGGCAGCGTCGATCCGATCACGTCGAACCTCTACGTCAGCGGCGAGAGCGAGGTGCTCCCCTCGGCCGCGGTGCTGGCGTCGCTCGGCTGCGGCAACCCGACCGCGCTCGCGCAGCTGGAGCCCGGCCAGGTGGTGCTCGACCTCGGCTCCGGCGGCGGCATCGACGTGCTGCTCTCGGCGCGACGCGTGGGCGCCACCGGAAAGGCGTACGGCCTCGACATGACCGACGACATGCTGGAGCTGGCGCGGCGCAACGCGGCCGAGGCGGGCGTCACGAACGTCGAGTTCCTGAAGGGGCAGATCGAGGCGATCCCGCTCCCCGACGCGTCGGTGGACGTGATCATCAGCAACTGCGTCATCAACCTCTCGGGCGACAAGCGGCGCGTGCTGGCGGAGGCGTTCCGCGTGCTGAAGCCGGGCGGCCGCTTCGCGGTGAGCGACGTCGTCGTGCGCGGCGAGACGCCGGCCGCGGTGCGCCGCAGCATGGAGCTGTGGGTGGGCTGCGTGGCGGGCGCGCTGGAGGAGTCGGAGTTCCTGCGCCTGCTGACCGACGTCGGCTTCGTCGCGCCGTCCATCGAGCCGACGCGCATCTATCGCAGCGAGGACGCGCGCACGTTCCTCGGCGAGGCGGGGCTCGACGTGGACGCGAGCATCGCGCAGATCGACGGGAAGTTCATGGCGGCGTTCGTGCGCGCGACCAAGCCCGTCGCGCCCGCACCGGCCGCGAAGTCCTGCTGCGGCCCGGAGTGCTGTCCATGATCACGCACGACACGACGGCGACGCCCGCGCTGCGCGTCGCCACGCCGTCGGACCTCGCCGCCGTGCGCGAGCTGCTCGCGGCGAGCGCCCTCCCCGACGCGGGGCTGGACGACATCTTCACCGAGCATGCGGGCGACTTCGTGCTCGCTGAGGCGGGGGGCGCGTTGGTGGGCGTCGCGGGCCTCGAGGTGCGCGGCGACGACGCGCTGCTCCGTTCCGTGGCCATCCATCCCGCATGGCGCGCGCACGGCGTGGGCCGCGAGCTCGTGAAGCGCCTGGTGTGCATGGCCGACGCGCGTGGGCTGCGCGCGCTCTACCTGCTGACGATGACGGCCGAGCACTACTTCCCGCGCTTCGGCTTCGAGGTCGTCGAGCGTGGGGCGGTGCCCGCGGCGATCGCCGACACGCTGGAGTTCCGCAGCGCGTGCCCCGCGTCGGCCGTGGCGATGGCGCGCGCGTGCGGCACGACCGGCAGCGTGGGAGCGACCGCGTGAGCGACGGCCGTGCACCGTACCGCGTCCTCGTGCTCTGCACCGGCAACTCGGCGCGCAGCCAGATCGCCGAGGCGCTGCTCGCGACGCGCGGCGCGGGGCGCGTGCAGGCGGCGAGCGCCGGCGCGCGGCCCGTCGCGCGCGTGAACCCGTACGCGGTCGAGGTGCTGGCCGCGCACGGCATCACGTGGGAGGGGCGCACGCCGCAGCACGTGGACGCCTTCGCGGGCGAGCGCTTCGACCTCGTGGTGACCGTGTGCGACGACGCGCGCGACGCGTGCCCGTACTTCCCGAACGCGCGGGCGCAGGTGCACTGGGGGCTGCCCGACCCGGCCGACGCGTCCACGCCCGACGACGCGCGGCGCGCGTTCGCCGCGACCTACGAGGCGCTGGCCGCGCGCGTGGACGCGCTGCTCGCGCTGCCGCTGGAGACGCTGGATGCCGACGCGCTGCGCGAGCGCGCGCAGGCGGTCCATGCCGTCGGATCGACGACGTGACGCGCGACCCGAGGCGCTGGGTCGCCGAAGCGGCAGGGACGATGCTGCTGGTGACGTTCGGCGCCGGATCGGTGATGACCGACGCGATCACGGGCGGCGCGCTGGGGAGCGTGGGGATCGCCGCGACGTTCGCGATCGTCGTGACGGCGCTCGTGACGGCGCTCGGCCACGTGTCGGGCGCGCACCTGAATCCCGCGGTGACCATCGCGTTCTGGTCGATGCGGCGCTTTCCCGCGCGCGAGGTGCCGCCCTACGTGCTGGCGCAGTGCGCCGGCGCGACCGGCGGCGCGCTGCTGCTGCGCGCGGCGCTCGGTCGCGTCGCCCAGGTGGGCGCGACGGTGCCACACGTGCCCGTCGCGACCGCGTTCGGCGTCGAGCTCGTGTTCTCGTTCGCGCTGTTCCTCGTGATCGCGGCCGTCGCGACCGACGCGCGCACGCCGCCCGCGCTGGCGCCGTTCGCCGTCGGCGGCACGGTGGGGCTGTGCGCGCTCCAGGGCGCGCTCACCGGCGCGTCGATGAACCCTGCACGCTCGCTCGGGCCCGCGGTGGCCTCGGGCACGTTCACCGCGCACTGGCTGTACTGGGTCGCGCCGATCGCGGGCATGCTGGCCGCCGCACGGCTGTTCGACTGGCTGCGCGACACGCGGGCACATCCCACGTCGCCGCGCGGTGCGGCGCTGGGCGTCGAGGGGCCGATCGACTGACACGGCGTCGAAACGTCGCGCTGGTCGCGTTTGCTGGCCGCGTTTGCTGGCCGCGTTTGCTTGACGCGATTCCCCGCGGCGTGAGAGTTGGACGCTCCTCTGGCACGCCCACCGCTCAGCACGGAGGCATCATGTCCAGACTCGTGCCCATCCTCGTCGCGCCGGCGCTGCTCCTGGGGATGGCGGCATGCACCGACCCGCTCGCGGTCGACGCGAGCCCGCGCGCCGCACCGCTCCGGGCCGCGGCCGGGGCGGCGCGGGCGCCCGACGCGCGCGGCACCCTGACGGAGCCGGCCGCCTACAACGGGCGCATCTGCGAGCTGCGGTTCCCCGGCTCGTCGTCGCGCACGGCGGAGTTCTACGCGATCTGGAACGTGGGGCATGGCATCCTGGACGAGCCGTTCGACACGGACCGCCCGGACCTCTTCGCGATCCTGCCGGGGACGATGCACACCGTCCTAGGTAGTGTCTGAGAAGTACCGCGTTGCGTAGCGGGCGGCGAGGACGAGGCAGATGGCGGCGCGGTAGGTGACGGCGAGCTTCTCGGCCCGCGTCGCCACGCGCCGCCAGCGCTTGAGCCACCCG